>CALXME010000010.1 GCA_944389395.1 uncultured Clostridia bacterium
GATGCCAAATTTTTGTTAAAAATTTGGCATCCAAACCTGGAACCAATGCCAACCCAAACCTGGAGCCAATGCCAACCCAAACCTTCTTAAATTTATTTCAATTCAACAACAGTAACACCCATTTCACCCTCACCATAAGAACCTAAACGAAAGCTTTTTACATGAGGATTATTTTTTAGAAAAGCATGAATACCATCTCTTAACTTTCCAGTTCCCTTTCCATGAATAATACGAGCCGTTTGGAGTTTGGCTAGACTACAATCATCCAAAAATTTATCAATCACAAAAATAGCCTCCTCTACATTGTAACCAATCACATTTATCTCTGTTTTAATCGTTCTAGACTTTGAAATACTAGTATATCCTTTAGTAGCTATATTCGTTTTTTCAGAAGAATGACTGTCATTCATTTTTTCTAAAGCCGAAATAGGAAGTAACATTTTCATACTACCAATTTGTACTTGTACTTCTTTTGACCTAGAAGGTAAAGAAAGGACAATACCATTTTGCTTAAGAGAAGGAACATAAACGGTGCTATTTAAAGTTATCTCTTCTGGAGAAAGAGATTGTGCAATAGAAATAGAAGCAGTAGAAGGAGAAAGAGGTTTTATTTGTTCATTAATATGGGTTCGTAATTGTTCTAATTCTTTTTTTGAAGCAACAGTTTTAGCTGTTTTCAAAATTTCTGTAATTTCTCCTTTTGTATCTAATAAAAGTTCTCTTGCTTTTTGTTTTGCAGTATTTAAAATTTCTTTTTCCTGTTCTTGTAATCTAGTTTCTTTTTCTTTTAAAGTATTTTTTAATTGTGAAACTTCTTCTAAAGAAGCTGTTATTTCTGACTTTTCTTTTTCTATTTGCTCTTTATCTTCATAAATATTTTTCAACAAATCCTCTATTTGCACATCATCAGAAGACATACGAGATTCAGCATTTTTGATAATAGAGTCTGGTAAACCTAATTGTTTACTAATTTCAAAAGCATTACTTTTTCCTGGAATTCCTACTAATAAATGATAAGTTGGGGAAAGAGTTGCCAAATCAAAAGAAACAGAAGCATTTTCAAAATCATCATGTGATAAAGCATATCTTTTTAATTCAGCATAATGGGTAGTAGCAATTGTTAAAGTACCTATTTGGTGAAAATATTCTAAAATACTAATAGCAAGATTAGCACCTTGTGTTGGGTCTGTACCAGAACCTAATTCATCTACTAAAATAAGAGAATGTTCGGTAGCAGTCTGTATAATATGAATAATGTTTAACATATGAGAAGAAAAAGTACTTAAAGAATCACTAATACTTTGGTCATCTCCAATATCTGCAAAAATATGGTCGAAAACATAAATGCTAGAATTTTCATCAACAGGAATTGCAAGACCACTACAAGCCATACAAGTTAAAAGACCAACAGTTTTTAAAGTAACAGTTTTACCACCAGTATTAGGTCCGGTAATTAGTAAAGTAGAAAAGTTTTCCCCTAAGGAAAGAGAAATAGGAACTACTTTATCTTTATCTAATAAAGGATGTCTTGCATTTTTTAAACAAATTTCCATAGTATCATTTAATATAGGGATACAAGCATCAATACTTTTTGCATAAAGAGCTTTTGCAAAAATAAAATCTAATAAACCAATGGTTTCAAAATTTTGTTGTAATTCTTTTAAATAAGGAATTAACAAATGACTTAATTCTTGTAAAATCCTTTGAATTTCTAATTCTTCTTCTAACTTTAATTTGTTAATTTCATTATTCCATTCAAAAATATTAATAGGTTCTATAAATAAAGTAGAACCAGCATGAGAAACATCATGAACAAATCCTTTTATTTGAGAACGGTATTCTTCTTTAATAGGAATAACAAATCTATCATTTCGGATAGTTATCACATTTTCTTGAATATATTTTGCATATTTACTAGAATGGAGTATTTCATTTAATCTAGAACGAATATCTTGTTCTAGTTTTCTTTGCTTTTTTCGAAGAGATTGCAAAGTAGAAGAAGCATTATCATCTAAGGTGTTTTCATCCAAAATACAAGAAAATATTCTATCTGTAATTGCTGGATTAGTATATAAACAAGAAAATAGTTCAGATAAAATAGGATAATGTGAATTTTCTATATAATCTTTTTGAAAATAGTTTTTTAAAGTTTGAGCTAATTTCAAAACTTGAGCAATTTCTAACAAGGATTTTAAAGACAAAGTAGAACCTTGTTCTAATAATTTTAAAGAAATAGAAATATCAGATATTTCAGTAATAGAAGGAGAAGAATTTTGGTATAAAAGTCTAATGGCTTCTTCTGTTTCTGACAATTTTCGACTGACTTCTTCCTTCCTAAAACATGGCTCTAATTCTTGTGCATATTTTTTTCCTAAAAAAGTATGACAAAATAGAGATAATATTTTTTGTATTTCATAAAATTCTAATTTATTTAAAGTTGTTTTAAGTTGCATTATGGTACTCCTAAATTTTATAAATTTTAGCTTATATTTTACAAATTCCAAATATATATTATTTTTTGAAGGCCATCTAAACGACCAAACGAGCAATTTATTGCGAGTGCGATTGGAGCAATCTACTATAAAATTTTCTTTTTGTAAATTGCGACACAGATGGATGAAAAAAATAATATATATTTGGAATAATAAACAATCTAAGCAGTAATATTATACAAAGAAACAAGTTTTTAGTCAAGAAAATCCCCATTGACGAATTACAAAACTTGTGATATAAAAGAGATAATAAAAATAAGCTAAAAGACGAGAGAAACAGAGGTGAAAAGATGATAAAAGCTTATGCCAAATCAGACATCGGTAGAGTAAGAGAAATAAACCAAGATTATTACTACATATCAGACTCTTTAGATGAAGTACAGCTATATATGCTAGCAGACGGAATGGGAGGATATAATGGAGGAGAAATTGCAAGCAAATTAGCTATTCAATCTGCTAAAAGTTATATAGAAAATAACTTCAAAGAAATTGAAAAAGACAAAGAAAGTATCATACAATTAGTAGCAAGTAGTATGGAATACGCCAATATGGTAGTATATGAAAAAGCAAAATCAGATGCTCAATTAGAAGGAATGGGTACTACTTTAGAAATATGTGTAATATATAATAATAAAGTATATATTGGACATATTGGAGATAGTAGAATTTATCGTATTAGAAAAGAATTCATCAGAAAATTAACACAAGATCATAGTTATGTACAAAAACTAGTAAAAGATGGAACTATTACACAAGAGCAGGCAGTGCATCATCCACAAAAAAATATGCTAATGAAAGCACTTGGATGTAATGCTTTTGTAGAACCAGATGTTATGGTAAAAGGATTTTTAAAAGAAGATATTCTAGTTATGACATCTGATGGATTAACTAATATGGTACCACAAGAAGAGATTTTTAAACAAGCCAAAAAAGACATAGAACAAGCTCCTAAGGAACTTGTAAAACAAGCTAATGAAAACGGGGGCTATGACAATATTACAGTTGTAGTAATAAAAAATATATAAATCTAACAATTTACATTTACACAAAAACAAAGGAGAGATAAAAATGATTTTAGAAGGTAGATTATTAGGAAATCGATATGAAATTATCGAGAAAATTGGTAATGGAGGAATGGCTACCGTATATAAAGCAACAGATAAAGTCTTAAAAAGATATGTTGCAGTAAAAATATTAAGAGATGAATTTACAACAGATGAAGAATTTATCAAAAGATTTGAAGTAGAAGCACAATCAGCAGCAAGACTAACACATCCTAATATAGTTTCTATTTATGATGTTGGAGTAGAAGAAAACTTATATTATATTGTAATGGAATTAATACAAGGAAAAACATTAAAAGAGATTATTGTAGAAGAAAGAGGACCACTTCCTTGGAAATGGTCAGTCAATGTAGCTATACAAATAGCATCTGCATTAGAAATGGCACATCGAAACAATATTGTTCATAGAGATATCAAACCACATAATATTATTATTACAGAAGATGGAATTGCAAAAGTAACAGATTTTGGAATTGCAAAAGCAGTATCTAATTCTACCATTACAGCATTTGGAACTACCATTGGTTCTGTACACTATTTTTCACCAGAACATGCAAGAGGAGGATATACAGATGCAAAATCAGATATTTATTCTCTAGGAGTAGTAATGTATGAAATGGTAACAGGAAAAGTACCATTTGATGCAGATACACCAGTTTCTGTTGCTTTAAAACACATGCAAGAAGAACCAGAAGAACCAATTGAAGTAAATCCTAATATTCCAACAGCAGTCAATAAAATAATTATGAAAGCTTTGCAAAAAGATAGTACATTAAGATATCAAACAGCAACAGATATGTTAAGAGATTTAAGAACAGCTCTAAAAAATCCAGAAGGAGATTTTGTAGAAGAACTAGAATATAATGAAACAGCTAGAACACAAAAAATTGACACATCTAATTATCAAAAAAGGGAAAATAGGAAAAAAGAAAATAAATTTATAGCATGGCTCAAAGCACATAAAAAACTAAGTATTTTTATTGGAATTATTTTACTATTTGCAATCAGTTTAGGCGGAACTATGCTTGTATTGGGAATTACAAATCCACCAGAAGTAGAGATGCCAAATGTAGTAGGAATGTCTAGAGAAGAAGCACAAAAAGAAATCGAAAATGCTAAATTAAAATTTGAAGTGGAAAAAGAAGAATATGATGCAGAGATACCAGAAGGATTTGTTATATCACAAGATCCTAAATATATGGAAAGATTCAATAAAGTAAAAGAAGGAAGTACAGTTAAAGTTGTTATAAGTAAAGGTCAAGAAAAAACAAAAGTACCTAAAGTAGTAGGAATGAAAAAAGAAGAAGCAATTCAAGCAATAGAAGATGCAAACTTAAAAGCAGAAGTAATAGAAGAAACTAGTAAAAAAGTAGAAGAAGGATATGTGATTAGTCAAGAAACAGAAGCAGATACTGAAATTGCAGCAGGAGAAACCATAAAAATTCATGTTAGCACAGGAACTGGAATAAAACAAGTTACAGTAGTTAGTGTAGTAGGACAAGATGAGGCTACTGCGAAAAAGACTTTAGAAGATTTAGGACTAAAAGTAACAATAACTTATGCAGATAGTACAAAAGATAATGGAAAAGTAGCTAATCAAAGCATAGCAGATGGAAAAGTAGTAGATGAAGGAACTGCAATTACATTAACAGTAAATAAAGTGGCAGAAAATAAAACTGTAACAGTTAATATCAATGTAAAAGCAATTACAGGAGGATATACAGAAAATACAGATGGTGCAGAAAATAATACAGGAAATACATCAAATGTAACTACAAGTAAAACAGTAAATATCAAAGTAAATGGAGAAACCAGAACAGGAGTTAGTAAAAATGAAACAAATTGTTCTGTATCACTAACTGGAAAAGAAGGAGAAGCTACAACAGTAACAGTTACTATCACAGACCCAACAACAGGAAGTACCATTTATAGTTCAAGTAAACCACTTACTTTTGGAACACAAGATAGTTTATCTTTTAGTTAAGAAAAAAGGAATGGAAAATAAACTTCCATTCCTTTAAAGTAATAGGAGGAAAAATGCAAGGGATTATTATAGAAAGTAGTTCTAACTTATATCAAATCATAAGTGACGAGATACAATATGAAGCTACTCCAAGAGGAAAACTAAAAAAACAAGAAAGCACACCTGTAGTAGGTGATAAAGTAGAATTTGAAATAACAGATAAAGAAAAAAGACAAGTAGTCATTGAAAAAATATTACCAAGAAAGGTTTTTATTAAAAGGCCTAAGCTTGCCAATATTACACAATTAGTTTTTGTCATATCCAGTAAAGACCCAAAACCAGATTTATTAATGTTAGATAAACAATTAGCATTTGCAGAATGGTTAAATATAAAAGCAGTTATCGTATTAAATAAAATAGATTTAGATGAGGAAAAAGAATTCAAAAAAATAAAAGAAATATACCAAAAAATTGGTTATCCAGTAATAGAAACACGGAGCAAAACAAGGAATTGGAATCAATGAATTAAAAGAATTACTAAAAAATAATATTAATGCATTTTCAGGAAATTCAGGCGTTGGAAAATCAACTCTTATTAATGGTATTTTTCAAAAAGACATGACAAAAGAAGGAGAAATAAGTAAGAAAAACAAAAAAGGTAAAAATACGACTACGACCATTAAATTATACGAAATAGAAAAAAATACTTATTTAGCAGACACACCAGGTTTTGCAACTTTTTCTATTGAAGAAATAGAAAGCAAAGATTTAGAAAAATATTTTATCGAATTTCAAAAATATATTCCAGAATGTGAATTTATAGGATGTACTCACATAAAAGAAGAAAATTGTGGAATCAAAAAAGCAATAGAGCAGGGAAACATTAATGAAGAAAGATATCAAAGATTTTGCAAAATCTATCAAGAATTAAAACAAAAGGAGGAAAGAAAATGGTAGAAATAGCAACATCCATTTTAACTATGAAAAAAGGAGAAGAAGCAAATACTATATTAAATTTAGAAGTGGCTAAAACAGATTATTTTCATATTGATGTCATGGATGGAAAATTTGTACAAAAAGATACTTATCAAAGAATGTTAGAAAATGCATCTTATATCAAAAGAGTATCTAATTTACCACTAGATGTCCATTTTATGGTAGAAGATATCGAAACAGCGATACAAGATTTTGCAGATTTAGAACCAAATGTGATGACTTTTCATTTAGAAGCTTGTAAGGATAAAGAAACTGTAAAAAAATATATTAAAATGATTCAAGAAAAACATTGTAAAATAGGAATTTCTATAAAGCCAAATACCCCAGTAGAAGAAATCTATGAATTTTTACCATATATTCATCAATGCCTTATTATGACTGTTGAACCTGGAAAAGGAGGGCAAACATTTTTAACACAAATGGTAGAAAAAATAAAAAAATTGAAAGAATATATTCAAGAAAAAGAATTAGAAGTAGATATAGAGGTAGATGGTGGAATTAATTTAAAAACAGCACCTATTGTAAAAGAAGCAGGAGCTAACATATTAGTAGCCGGAACAGCCATTTTAATGGCAAATAATTATAAAACAATTATAGATGAATTAAAAACAAAATAATAAAAAAATACAAATCTTTTAAATAAACATATAAAAAACTGATATATAACTATTTGAAAATAATTATATATCAGTTTGTTTATTGCTATAAATAGTAACTAAAATATTAGATAATTTTATTAGTCTTTAGCTATGTTATCTTTTTGCTTTTTTTCTCTTTTAAAAATAATAGAATAGCTTATTATTCCTAATCCTAATATACCAGCAACAAATGCAATAATAGTACCTACATAAGGAATTAATTCTAATGCCCATAAAGCAATTGCACAAACAATTAACATTCCAAAAATTCCAATTGTTTTTTCTATTTTCAATTTTTGACAAACTAAATTATTAGTAGCAATAACGAAAACAGAAGTAGCAATAAGCATCAATGTAACTAATAAAGTAGATGCTAGTAATCCAATAGAAGCGGTAATTCCTAATAATAATAAAATAATCATTGCAATTACTAATACAATAGGAGTTGCAATTCCTAAACCAATTACTGGTAAAACTTTCTTAGAAGTTATTAAAGGTGTAGTATTTTTTAAGAATTTTGGAACAAGCCATAAACATAATAACCATATAATAATAGCACTTGCTACCATACTACCTAAAGAAAGAAGTAGAGAACTCATCTGATATTTATTAGTAGAAGCTTTTGTAAAATAAGTTTCTCCTTGAACTGCACCTTCTGGTAATTGAGCTTCAGAAGAAGATGTATAATTCAAATTACCTGAAATAGAACCTTGTGTTGTAATAACAGTAGATTCTCCTTCTTGCATATCTTCAGCAACGCCTAAAGAAATATTATCACAAGAAACAAAAGCATTTCTTCCAACTGTACCAGAAATATTTAAATTTCCAGTATTAACTCTTATGTCACGATACACATATCCAGAAATATTAACATTTTGAGCAAAAGCATAAAGGTCATAAGCGACACCTTTAATATCTACGTTAGAAGAAAAAGCAAATAAATTACTAAAAACATATCCTTGTTCTCCTATTGTAATAGAATTAGCACATATAAAAGCATCTCCACCTATTTGAGAATTGATAATTACTTCATTAGCAGTAACAAATAAATTGCCATCTACCACATAATCAATAGTAATTTTATCCCCTGTTAAGTAAACATCTTCTTGCTTAAATGAATTATCTGTTGAAGTTGCGGGTTCTTCTGATGTAGTACCTTCCTCTAAAGTATCAGTATTTTCTGCCTCTGTAGAAACATTTTCTACAGGAGTTCCTTCTTCTGTTTCATTTTCGGCACTTACAAAAGGAACCATAAAAGCTAAAATAATAACCATAATAATTGGTATTATTTTAATTTTGTCTTTAGTCATAAATATACCTCCTTAAATTTATATATTATACATAAAAAATATATAACTTTATTAGATTTTTGTCAATGAATTTATAAAATAATAGAAAAATTATTTTTGATGAAACATATTTTTATTTTTTGGGATAAAATAAGCACATTGAGGAAAAGAAGAAATAAAACAAGGAGAAACAAAATGAAAAGAACATTTGCCATCTTTTTGGTAAATACAATTAAAGGAACAATTAATATTAGTCAAGAAAAAACCTCCTTTTTGTAATAGTATAGCAAAAAAAAGGCTTTTTATACTTTATTTTTATAATATTTACAATATTGTTTAAGACAACAATTGCTACATTGAGGCTTTCTAGCAATACAAGTATTTCTACCATGCCAAACAAATAAATGATTAATATCTTTTAAAGTATCTTTAGGAAAAAATTTAATTAAATCTTGTTCAATTTTTTCAGGTTCTTTTTTTGAAGAAAGTCCCATCAAATTAGAAATTCTTTTTGCATGTGTATCTACAGCAATACCTTCTGCAATACCAAAAACTTCTAATAAAATAACATTGGCACTTTTTCTTCCAACACCTGCTAAACTAGTTAATTCTTCCATTGTATGAGGAACTTCTCCATGAAAGTTCTCCAATATTTGTTTGGCACATAATTTAATATTTTTAGCTTTATTTTTATAAAATCCACAAGGATGAATTAAATTTTCTAATTCATGTATATTGATATCCACAAAATCTTGAATGGTAGGACAACGCTTAAAAAGACTAGGTGTTGTTTTATTTACTCTTTCATCTGTACATTGAGCAGATAACATTACAGCTACTACTAATTCAAAAGGAGTAGAAAAATCCAAACTACAAGTAGCTTCAGGATAAGCTTCTTTTAAAGAATTTACAATAGAAATAGCATCATCTTTTTTCATGTATATAACCTCCTATCATTATTCTACAAAAAAATACAAGTTTCGTCAATGTGAACCTGAGATACTAAAATTAAGTTTAACATAAAAAGGAACAAATAAATAATAATTTTAATATAATATACAAAAAAGAAGGGAAGGGATAAAATGAGAAAAATATTAAAAAAAACATTAGCAGTATGTTTAATTGGTTTAGGATTAGGAATATTATTAGTTTTATTACTTCCCATAACAGGTTGGCTATTCATCATTGGAGTAACTGTTGTATGTGTTGGACTGCTATGGCTAGCATGTTAAAAAAGGAGGGATACATAAATGACAATTGTAGTAAAAAAAGTTCCAAAATTTTTAAGAGGTTTTGTAAAACTAATATTTGGAATAAAAGAATAGACAACAAAAAAAGAGCTTAAGCTCTTTTTACTTTACCATTTTTTAAACATTTAGCACACACATGTATTCTTTTAATTTCTCCATCTATATCAGCTTTTACAGTTCTCAAATTTGGTTTCCAAGTTCTAGGATTTCTTTTACTGATGTGAGAACGTGTAATGCTAAGTTTATTTCCATGATTAATTGATTTTTCACAAATTTCACATTTTGCCATTTCGATTTGCACCTCCTAATAATCATAAATAAATTGCCTATTAACAAGTTTAACACAAATAGGAAAAAAAAACAAGTATTTTTTGAAAATTCATGAAAAAGTCTTGAAAAATAGTAAAAATATGGTATAATAAGTAAGCTATGTGAATAAAGAAAGGATTTGAAAAAAATGAATTGTAAAGTAGAAAAAACAAAAAATGCAAATGAAGTAAAATTAGAATTAACAATCGAAGCATCTAAATTTGATGAAGCCATCAAAAAAGTATACTTCAAAAGTGCTAAATATTTTAATATACCAGGATTTAGAAAAGGAAAGGCACCAATGAATATTGTAGAAAAATATTATGGAAAAGAAATTTTCTATGAAGATGCCTTTAATGAAATAGTACCAGAAGAATTAGAAAAAGCTGTAGAAGAAAATCATTTAGAAATTGTTAGTAGACCTGATATAGAAGTAACACAAATAGGAAAAGGACAAGACTTAATCTTCACAGCAGTAATGCAAACAAAACCAGAATTAGAATTAGGAAAATATAAAGGTATAGAAATCCAAAAAATAGAGTATAATGTAACAGATAAAGACATAGAACATGAATTAAGTCATATGCAAGAACATAATGCAAGAATAATCTCTGTAGAAGATAGACCAGTAGAAAAAGGAGATATTGCAACAATTGATTTTGAAGGCTTTGTAGATGGAAAAGCATTTGAAGGTGGAAAAGCACAAGGACATGAATTGGAAATAGGAAGCAATACATTTATTCCAGGATTTGAAGACCAAGTAATTGGAATGAAAATAGACGAAGAAAAAGATATTCAAGTAACTTTCCCAAAAGAATATTTCTCTAAAGATTTAGCTGGAAAAGATGCAATATTTAAAGTAAAAGTACATGAAATCAAGAAAAAAGAATTACCACAACTAGATGATGAATTCGCAAAAGATGTTAGTGAATTTGATACTTTAAAAGAATTAAAAGAAAGTATTAAAGAAAAAATGCAAAAACAAAATGATGAAAAAGCAAAATATGAAATGCAAGAAGAAGCCATCAAAGTAGTATGCGAAAATGCAAAAGTAGATATCCCAAGTGGAATGATTGAAACAGAAGTAGAAAACATGTTAAAAGACATTGAACAAAGATTATCTTATCAAGGTCTAAAATTAGAACAATATCTTCAAATGGTTGGAAAAACTAAAACAGAAGTTGAAAAAGAATATGAGCCTCAAGCAATAGAAGCCATTAAATCTCGTTTAGCATTAGAAGCTGTTATTAAAGCTGAAAAAATAGAAGCATCTATTGATGAATTAGAAGAAAAACTAAAAGAAATGGCTAAAAATTATGGAAAAGAAAACGATGAAGAATTCATGAAAAATGAAAATGTAAGAAACTATATTAAAAAAGGAATAGAATCAGAAAAAGCAATTAACTTCATTGTAGATAATGCAAAAATGAAAAAAGTAACAAAAAAAGAAGAAAAAAAGGAAGATAAAAAAGAAGAAAATAAAAAGAAAGAAAAAAAAGCAGACAAATAGAAACAAAAAATGGAACATAAAAGGGGCATGATTCCTATGTGTTCCATTTTGCTGTTTTTAACAAAAATATAAAAAACACTTGTATATCTATCAAAATAATGATATATATTATAAATAGCTAACAGATATTTTAAAAACTCAAAATCTAGAAACATTTTAAAATATCTAAAGATAAAGGAGGAAATAAAAAATGTTAGAAAGAAATAGTTTAGTACCTTATGTAATAGAACAAACAAGTAAAGGAGAAAGATCTTATGATATCTTTTCTAGATTATTAAAAGATAGAATTATCTTTTTAGGAGAAGATGTTAACCCAACAACATCTAGTCTAGTCATTGCACAATTATTATTCTTAGAATCAGAAGACCCAGATAAAGATATCAATTTATATATTAATTCACCAGGAGGTTCTATCACAGATGGAATGGGAATAATTGATACTATGAATTATATAAGTTGTCCAGTTTCCACTATCTGTATAGGAATGGCAGCAAGTATGGGGGCAGCACTTTTAGCAGCAGGAGAAAAAGGAAAAAGATTTGCAACTCCAAATGCTGAGATATTAATTCATCAACCATTAATTGGCGGTGGAGGAATTTCTGGCCAAGCAACAGAAGTAAAAATTCATGCAGACCATTTAGTAAAAACAAGAGAAAAATTAAATAAATTTTTAAGTGAAAGAACAGGTCAAACAATAGAAACCATCCAAAAAGATACAGAAAGAGATAACTATATGACAGCAGAAGAAGCTTTGAAATATGGATTAATAGATGGTATTATGGACAAAAGAAAATAAGAAATAAATAAGAGGAGAATGAAGAATGGCGAAAAATGATGTACCAAAAAGTGTAAGATGCTCTTTTTGTGGAAAAGCACAGGAAAATGTTAGAAAAATAGTAGCAGGACCTGGTGTATATATTTGTGACGAATGTGTTGATTTATGTGAAAGTATTATTGAAGCTGAATTATATGATGATGAAAAGGCAGGATATACTTTAAATGAACTAAATAATATTCCAAGTCCAAAAGAAATAAAGCAAGTACTAGATGACTATGTTATTGGTCAAGAAGAAGCTAAAAAAACATTGTCAGTAGCAGTATATAATCATTATAAAAGAATTGCACATGAAGAAAATGCAAATAAAGAAGATGTAGAAATTCAAAAAAGTAATATATTATTATTAGGACCTACAGGATGTGGAAAAACTTTACTTGCAAAAACACTAGCAAAAATCTTAAATGTACCATTTGCAATCGCTGATGCAACAACATTAACAGAAGCAGGATATGTAGGAGAAGATGTAGAAAACATCTTATTAAAACTAATCCAAGCAGCAGATGGAGATATTCCAAAGGCAGAAAAAGGTATTATTTATATTGATGAAATAGATAAGATTACAAGAAAATCTGAAAATCCATCTATCACAAGAGATGTTAGTGGAGAAGGAGTACAACAAGCACTTTTAAAAATAATAGAGGGAACTATTGCTTCTGTACCACCACAAGGTGGAAGAAAACATCCTAATCAAGAATTATTACAAATCAACACAGAAAACATTTTAATTATTTGTGGTGGAGCTTTTGAAGGATTAGAAAATATTATTAAAGCTCGAACTGGTAAAAAATCAATTGGATTTGGTTCTAAAATAGAAAGCCAAAAAGAAATTAGTAAATATGAAATTTTTCAAGAATTATTGCCACAAGACTTACTAAAATTTGGATTAATTCCTGAATTTATAGGAAGACTGCCAATTGTTGCAACTCTTAGAGATTTAGATAAACAAGCTCTAATGAAAATATTGGTAGAACCAAAAAATGCCTTAGTAAAACAATATCAAAAGCTATTTGAAATAGATGGAGTGGAACTCATTTTTGAACAAGAAGCATTAGAAGCAATTGTAGAAAAAGCAATAGAAAGAAAAACTGGTGCAAGAGGACTTCGTTCCATTATTGAAGAAATTATGAGAGATATTATGTTTGAAATACCATCTAATCCAAATATAGAAAAATGCATTATTACTAGAGCGACTGTTTTAGACAATGCAGGTCCTAAAATTGAAGAGGGGCAAAATAAAGAACTACGCAAACCTATTGTTAAAAAGAAAAGACAAGTACCAGATAGCAATAATGAAAAAGAAACAGCTTAAACAAAAATTAGAAAAGGAGGACCTAAATTAAGGAACCTCTTTTTTAAATAAATCAAAAAAGGTGATAAAAATGAAAGATATAAGAATAGAAAAATTAGCGAAACAATTACTAGAATATTCCGTAAAATTACAAAGAAACGAAAAAATATTAATTGAAATGATAGGAAAAGATGGAATTCCCTTAGGAAAAGAATTAATAAAAAAGGCAGAAGAGATAGGAGCTAAACCATTTTTCAATATCATAGATGATAGTATTTTAAGAACCATGTTAGAAAATGCCAATAAAGAACAAATTGAAATTTATGCCAAACATGATTTACAAAGAATGAAAGATGTAGATGCCTATATTGGAATAAGAGCAACCTCTAATACATCAGAATTAAGTGGTATATCAAAAGAAAATCTAGAGTTATATAATACTTACTATACAGTACCAGTTCATTTCGAAGAAAGAGTGAAACATACAAAATGGTGTATTTTAAGATATCCCAATAGTTCTATGGCACAAATGAGTGGAATGAATACAGAAGAATTTGAAGATTTTTATTTTAAAGTATGTACTTTAGATTATGCCAAAATGTCAAAAGCAATGGATGCTCTAGTAGAGTTAATGAATAAAACAGATGAAGTACATATTTTAGGATCTAATACAGATTTAAAATTTAGTATTAAAGGAATTCCAGCACAAAAATATATAGGAACTTTTAATATCCCAGATGGAGAGGTAGCATCTTGTCCAGTTAAAGATAGTGTAAATGGATATATTACCTATAATGCAGAAACAAAATATCAAGGAAATACATTTCATGATATTAGATTAGAATTTAAAGATGGAAAAATTATAAAAGCTACCTCTAATCATACAGAAAGACTAAATGAAATATTAGATACAGATGAAGGAGCAAGATATATTGGAGAATTTGCCTTTGGACTAAATCCTTATGTGACAAAAGCGATAGGTGATACTTTATTTGATGAAAAAATAAGAGGGAGTTTTCATTTTACACCAGGAGATAGTTTAGAAGAAAGTGATAATGGAAATAGGTCAGCTATCCATTGGGATATTGTGCAAATACAAACACCTGAATATGGGGGAGGAGAAATCTATTTTGATGGTGTACTAATCAGAAAAGATGGAAAATTCGTATTACCAGAATTACAAGCTCTTAATCCAGAAAATTTAATATAGAAAAAAGCCACATATAACGATAAAACTATATTATAGATAACATAAAAGGAAACGATATCATTGACGTATCAATAAAAACAGTATATAATATTAACATAAATTAGTTGCTTGTTCTCCCTAAACTAAAAACAACTAATTTAAATAAAAAAACAAAAGGAGAATAGACATGAAAAGAGAGCAAGTTGTAAAGTTTTTAGTGAAAACAATCGAGGAAATGAAAAAAGAACACGTGGCAGACCTGATGAGGGCAAACCGGCTAGAAGAGCTGGAAGCGATTGCCGAAACTATCGATTTGTCTAAAATGGATGATTATATCCATCAAGAAAACTTGGAATTACGGCTGGATGAAATACCAGAAGATAGTTTACTAGAAACGGCATTTATACTGTGTAAAAGTAAAAGCTGCGATGAAAATATTTTTGAAGATTGGGAAATTTTTCAAGAAGCTCTGGACAGTTCGGGGAAATCTTTGGAATATCATATTGCAGAGATAATGGACTGTTTCAGTTTATGCTGTATATCTGTGGAAGAGCTTATTGACATTGCCGAGCAGGAAGATTAAAAAGAATTAAAGGGGAGAACAAAAAACAACAGCGAGCAAATGGCTGTTGTTTTTTTATATAATAAAAGAAAATCTAATAAATATACAAAATTCAAAAAAAGCAAAATTTCAATAGCATAAGAAAAATAAAATAGAAACATAGACAACAGAAATAAAAAGTGTTAAAATAGCAAGTGGAAAAATATGAGGAGGGATTCACAATGATAAAAATAGCTTTTTTTGACACAAAAGAATATGATAAAAAAATATTTAATCAATATAATAAAGATTATGGATATGACATAACCTATTTTGAAACAACTCTAAATGCAGAAACAGCACCATTAACAAAAGGATTTGACGCAGTATGTGTATTTGTACATGATAAAGTAGATAAAAAAACACTAAAAATCTTAAAAGAAAATGAAATAAAATTAATAGCACTAAGATGTGCAGGATTTAACAATGTAGATTTAGAAAATAAAGGAGATATACGTGTTGTAAGAGTACCACAATATTCTCCATATGCAGTTGCAGAACACGCAGTGGCATTATTACTAAATATCACTAGAAAATTATACAAATCTTATCAACGTACTAGAAAATATAACTTTACATTAGATGGACTATTAGGTTTTGATATTCATGGAAAAACAGTAGGAGTTATTGGAACTGGAAAAATAGGAAAAGTATTTATCAAAATCATGAATGGATTTGGAGCAAATGTTATTGCTTATGATGTCTACCCAGATGAAAAGGCTAGTCAAGAATTAGGATTTAAATATGTAGACTTAGATGAATTATATGCAAAATCTGATATTATCTCATTACACTGTCCATTAACACCAGAAACAGAAAAAATCATAAACTCACAAAGCATCAAAAAAATGAAAAAAGGTGTTATCCTAATTAATTGTAGTAGAGGAAAATTAATTGATACAAAGAGCCTAATCAAAGAAATGGAAACAGGAAAAATAGGTGGTGTAGGATTAGATGTATATGAAGATGAAGATGAATTTTTCCTTAGAGACATGTCAAATTCTTATAAAAGAGATAATAACTTATCTATCTTATTATCTATGCCAAATTTAATTATTACATCACATCAAGCATTTTTCACTTCAGAAGCATTAAATAAAATTGCAAGTGATACTTGTAAAAATATACAACAAATATTTAATAACGAAGAATGTGAAAATGAATTAAAATAAAAAATAAAAAGCAAGAAATTTTAAGTTTCTTGCTTTTTATAAAACAGCCCCTAAAACTAAGATACCAAGATTATCCTGATAAATCTCATCAAACTGAGATATAGCCAAAGGATTTACGCCAATACCTGCTTCAATAGTATATCCAGGTTTATTGTAATTTTGAATAAACCAATCTTTAAAACCTGCAAAACTAGAATTATAAGGAGTCTGAGCTAATTGATATCCACTAACATTAGCAAGCTCAGTTCCAATTTCAAAACTTTGTGGAGGATTATAATTTTGGAATTGCCAATAAATTTCTTGCCCTTGAGTATGAAAAGCAATTACTAATCTAAAATCATGCATTAATGTAAAATCATAAATAGCCAAAGCTTCAGGTTCAGTTAAAGGACCAAATCCTACAAAATCACGTGGGGCAGGAGAGGTAAAACCTTGAGAATATTTAATATCTCTAGCATTTTCCCAACCAGCAGGAAATTGTAAATTTAAATCCACACCTGTGGATTTTAAAATATACCAACCAAGAAACAATAAAGTAATTATACATATACAGGGGATTTTAAATTAATCTGAGTATTTTGCTTTGCATGTTTAATTTTATACAAAAATTATAAAAATAGCTTCACTTTTACTATGAAAAGTGGGCTTTTTTTAGAAACGATTAGTACTATTTCCAAACACAATTGTTTTAAGTGTCATAACAAGCCATTATCCTTAATAGTCTGTATTAGAATATTTTAATTGAAAACTATTAGGAGATGATGCGAGTATGTGTAAAGATGATAAAAAGACAAAAAATAGTAAGCTAGAATTTGATACATATTGTATATTTACAGAAGAAAAAGGGGATGTGAAAGAAACAATAGGACTAATTTTTAAAGATTATTTAGAAAAAATAAAGATAAAAGATAAGTAATTATTACATATTATTACAACATAATTTTATGAACATTAAAATTCATTTTGTATGAATAGGAGGTCAGATGCTAGATTTAAGCAATGAACAATTTAAAGTGGGAATGTACATCAGATTATCTAGAGAAGACGGTGATAAACAAGAAAGCGAAAGTATCAGTAATCAAAGAAACATTTTGCAAAGATATGTAAAGGAAAAAAATTTAACTTTAGTTAAAGAATACATTGATGATGGTATTTCAGGAACTACATTTAATCGACCTGGATTTAATGAAATGTTACAAGATATAGAAAATAAAAATATCAATATGGTTATAACAAAAGATTTATCAAGACTAGGCAGAGATTACATTAAAACTGGTTTTTATATAGAAGAGTATTTTCCGAAAAATAATGTTAGATATATTGCTATAACAGATGATATAGATACATATTTAGATAGTAACAATAATGATATAACACCATTTAAAGCAATTATGAATGATATGTATGCTAAAGATATTTCAAAGAAAATTAGAAGTGTTTATAAAGAAAAACAAAAACAAGGAGAATATCTTTGTAGTACAACTGCTTATGGTTATAAAAAACATCCTAGTATAAGAAATAAATTAGTTGTAGATAGAAAACTACAAGGTATTGTAAAAAAAATCTTTGATATGTATTCAAACGGACAAGGAAGTTTAGAAATTGTAAATTATTTAAATAGTCACCAATATTTATCTCCGTTGGGATACAGAAAAACGGGTGTTATTCAAGATGAAAACAAAACAGGATATAACTGGAATGAAGTAACTATATGTAATATGCTAAGAAATGAAGTATATATTGGGAATACAGTACAAAATAAAAAATCTGTTATCTCATATAAAGTAAAAAAAATAAGAACTGTAGAAAAAGAAAATCAAATAAGGGTAAATAATACACATGAACCTATCATCGATAAAGATACATTTGAGAAAGTACAGTGTATTTTAAAAAAGAGAGGAACAAATACAAAACTTAAATATGACTATTTATTGCGAGGGTTACTTTACTGTTATCATTGCAAAAGAAAATTACAAATAGTTTTAAAGAAAAACTCTAAAAGAAATTCAAAAGCACATCCATACATAACTTGTAGTGATGCTAAAGTTAGAGGTTGCTATCCTCTAAGTATGAATTATGAAAAATTGGAAAAACATATTACTAGTATATTAAAAAAGATATGTAAAATATATGCAGATAAAGAAGTTTTTGAGAGAATTTATGAAAAATATCAAAATAAAACTCTTGATATAAAAATCGATTATAGGAATAAATTGTTGCAAATCAATAAAAATATAAATGAAATAAATAGTAACTTAGATAAGATGTATATAGATAAACTAAAAGGTGTTTTGCAAGAAGAAGATTATATTAGGATTTCAAAAAAATTAATTTTTGAAAGGACAAAATTAAATGAACAAAAGAAAGAATTAATACAAAAGTTAAGTAAAACAGAAGAAAAAGTAGATAATAAAAACAGAAAAAAAGAAATAGAAGAGTTAATAGAAAATTTCCTGAAATTAGAAAAGATTGATAAAATGTATTTATATAGATTAATCAACAAAATAGAAATAGATAAAGACAAAAATATTTACATATATTTTAATTTTTCAAAATTAAATTCGATGGCTAAAAACATGGATGAATTCATTAGAATTGAGGAACTAATTAGTGAAAAAAATGTCTACTAAAATCTTGCCCCGAAAACTATTTTTATGGTAATATAAAAAACAAGAGGTGCAGTTTAATGGGTAAAAGAAGAAAAAATAATCAAAAAACATGGCAAGTAATTTTAAAAATTACAATAACAATTTGTATCT
Organism: uncultured Clostridia bacterium; assembly: GCA_944389395.1. GTDB lineage: Bacteria > Bacillota > Clostridia > TANB77 > CAG-508 > CAG-269. The sequence continues at coordinate 19,359 of CALXME010000010.1, forward strand.
TAGTTGGAGGATATATAACCTATAATAAAGAAAATCCAAATAAAGATATAGAAAATGTAACACAAAAGGAAAATATAATAATTGATTTAGGGGCAATTCCCCAATATACAACTAGTCCTTATGTAGAATTAAACAACAATATCCCTTATTTTACTGAAGAAGATTATACTACAGAACCTTTTGAAAAATATAGCCAATGGGATGAATTAGGAAGAAGCGGTATGGCTTATGCAAATGTGTGTAAAGAAATAATGCCAAAAGAAGGAGAAGAACGTGGAGAAATAGGAAATATTAAAGATTTATCTGGTTGGGTACAAAAAAGATATGATAATTTAATTAAAGATAAATATTTATATAATAGATGTCATTTAATTGGATGGCAACTTTCAGCAGAAAATGATAATAAAAAGAATTTAATTACAGGAACACGATATTTAAATACAGAGGGCATGTTGCCTTTTGAAAATCTCGTTGCAGAATATATTGAAACTAATGAAAATAATCATGTACTTTATAGAATAACACCTATATTCGAAGGGAATAATAAATTGGCAAGTGGAGTACAAATGGAAGCATGGTCAGTTGAAGATAACGGTAAAGGAATTCATTTTAATGTATATTGTTACAATGTTCAACCAGGAATTGTAATTGATTATTCAACAGGTGAAAGTCATGAAAAATAAAAAATACAAAAAACTATTGTAAATTTATGGAAAATAATGTATAATTGCTCTAGTTTAATTCTTACTGCTATTATTCGATAGCAAATTTCCAATCAAAGAAATAAAAAACGAAGGAGTGATTATTTATTGAATTTAGATTTAGATAACAGCTTTTTAAAGCGGTTTGACCGAAAATAACTTTGTACAAAACTTTATAAATGAATTAGTCAAATATTTAGAAAATAATCTTGGTAAAGAAGGGACTCAAATGCCAATAATAGAAGATATATTATCTAAAAATAATGTAACAACAGGTAACGAAAATTCTATAAAAAGTAAATTTAATGATGTTATATTAGAATATGCAAAGCAAAACTTCAAGAATGAAGCAATGTACTTTGTACAAGATAGTAAAAAAACATATTGGGAAAACAACAAAGAACATTATAATAACGACTTCTATAGTGTATTAAAAATTGAAAACAATCAAATAGAAGAAATAGAAATAAGTAAAAAAGATATGCCTAAAAATATAGGAGTAAATGATGTTTTTAGAATAAAAGATGAAGAATATATAATTGATAAATTTGCTACTGAAGAATTACAAAAAGAAATAAAAAATATGGCAGAAGAAATAATTGATAAACAAAACGAAAAGTTAGATACTTATAGAAAAGAAGGTCACTTATATATGGTAAGTGAAGAATTAGGAAATAATCGTTTTCTGTATGATTTAACAGATGCACCAGGATTTGAATTTGAGGAAGTCCATATTCCAAAAGACTTATTAGATGTAGCAACAGAAGGTTCAGTACTTAAATATACTAATGGAACCTACGAATATTATTCAAGTGACGGATTTGAAAGATTAGATAAAATCAATTCATCAAAATAATAGAGAACGGTTGGGAGTTTTTAAAATCCACACCATTGATATTGGCTTTCCATCCGACTTGGAAAAGGGATAGAAGGATATATATTAGCAATTCGTCTGGCATAAGAATAGGCAAAATCACCTTCAGAAATAGCACCAGTTACTAAATCTACACCATCTGGATTCACCATAGGAATTAAATAAATAGACATATTTTGAAAAAGGTTTCTAACAGAATAACCAGACAAATTTCCATTAGATAAATAAGAAGTAGCATAATCTTCTATAAATTTCATCAAAACTACACTAGTAATCCATTCATTAGCATGAATAGAAGCAGAATAAAAAACTTTTCTAGAACCTTTACCTAAACGAACAGCATAAATTGGCTTACCAAGAACACTAAGACCTACAATCTGAACATTAAGAAATGGATATTGCTGTAGCAGAGTATTCAAATTTTGTTGTAGTAAAAAAGAAGTATAAGGAACATTAGTTGGAACAATATTCATTTATATCACCTAAAAATAGTGTATGAAAATAGTTTGTACAAATTGCTAAAACAAAGGTTTAAATGTTTGAAAATCATTGAAATCAATATTGATAAAATGAAGAAAATATAGTATAATAAAAAAGTACTTGGGGATGTAATGGTTTCGACATTATACCAGAAAGATGAATAGCAAGTAGTGGATTCTCGTTGGCCACTTAAAAAAACGGGAAATTAAAAATAAACGCTGATAATAATAGAGAATTAGCATTAGCTGCCTAATTGCAGCTACGCTTTCCTAAGTAGTCCCACCTATTTAGAGAAAGTGTCATAATAGTGGGAAACGAAGCTACTTTTGCTTTTAAAGTAGGGGGTATCTAAAAAGCTCTCTTTCTTTTTAACCTGTTTGTCGGTGAAAAAGAAGGGAATAAAAAAGACAAACTAAACTTGTAGAAGTTTATCTGGAAAGTATGATGGACAGGAGTTCGACTCTCCTCATCTCCACCAATAAATATTGAATAAGCTAAAAACTCTTGATTTATCAAGCATTCTGTGATATACTATTAATAGATTGGAAAAAAGAGGTGAAAAAATAAGGGAAAAGCCTTGTTGAAAAATATGGAAAGAATAAAATTAAGTTTTAGAGAACTATGGAAAGCTTTTACACAAAACGAAGTAGAAGAAGTTAGCGAAGATGTAGATGTAAAAGAAATAATAGAAAATGATGACACACTTTCTGAACAAGATAAAAAAACATTATTAAATTCTATAAAAAATAGAGATAAACTAGAAAAGAATTTGTTTAAAGATTCTTTAATAGTGAAAAATGACATAGAAAAAGAAAGTAAAAAAGCTATTAACAAATGGAAAAAGCAAAATAGTAAAATACCAGAAAATGTATTATCAGATAGTGCTAAAAAACAGATAGCAGAAGAAAAAGAACAAAAAGTACAAGAAGAAACAGAACCAGAAAGAGGAAGATAAAAGGAAAAAATACAAGAAATCGAAATTTCTTGTATTTTTATCTTGACAAATGGCAAAACTATCAGTATAATAAATATCGTTACAAAAAATGGCGAAGTAGCTCAGTTGGCTAGAGCATTCGGTTCATACCCGAAGGGTCATGTGTTCGAATCACATCTTCGCTACCAAAAATAAAAAACTCGTAGGTATATATAAATACTTACGAGTTTTCTATTTCACAAATATTAATTAAATAAAATTATTCATTGTTATCATTTAATAACAAATTTAAAATTTCAGGATAAATAGTAGTTGCATTTTGATTCCAATTATCCACAATACGTTTTGCTCTCTCTCTTGAACCAGCAAAAGTTTTTACTTCAAAAATAGTTTCATTATTTTCAACAATTTTACATTTAATAGTATAATCATTTTCATTTCTAGGAATAAATTCTGCACTAACAGAAGATTCTTCTTCTATGGTAGAAAATTCCTTTTTAAAAATATTATCAGCTTTTAGTTTCATAATTCCTGGTAAAACATCTTTTGTAAGAATATATGCATTTTTTCCTTCAGATGTAATTTTTACAACCTGTTCATCTTCTTTTGTGTAAGAACCTACTAGCTTTGAATCAATTAAATCTGTTAAAACTTGTTTAAAATAAAAATAATTAATATTATTAATAGAAGAAATAATTTTAAATAAACCATCTTGAATAATATCACCATCAATTAAATTTAAAATATACAAGATTAACACTTTATTTTCAGCCAAAGCAGTAGCATTATCTGAATTTGAATTCATAAAATAGCACTCCTTACTTTGTTTTTTTTGCATTATATCACAAAAAATGGAAAAAGAAAATAAAAAAGTGGAAAAAGATTTGCATTTTGAAAAAATATATGTTACAATATCGAAAGAAAAAATAGAGCAGACCGTTAGGAGGAATCAATAAAAAATGGAAATAGCAAAATGGATATTAATTGTAATATATCTAGTAGTAGCACTAGCACTAATTATTTTAGCATTAATACAATCTAAAGAAGATGCAGGATTATCATCTACCATCACAGGTTCATCAACCAATAACTTCTTTGAAAAAAACAAAGGAAGAACAAAAGAAGGAAAACAAAAAAGATGGACCATTATCTTAGGAATTGTATTTGCAATACTAACAATTGTACTAGGTATCATATATATGGCATAATGGAGAAAAATGTAGTAAAAGGGCGGTTTTTGTATCAAAAGCAGTCCTTTTGTTGTGTATAGAAAGGAAAATAAATGGAAGAAAAAGAACAAAAAATATTAGAGTTTATGAAAAGTGAAGATTATATTGCAATGAAACCAAAGGAAATAGCAATGTTAATGAGAGTTCCTAAAAATGAATATAATGTTTTCTTAGAAGCACTGGGAAATTTAGAGCTAAATTTAAAAGTGCAAAAAAATAGAAAAAATAAATACAGACTAGTAGAAAAAATATATTATGAAGGAATTTATAGAAAAAATCAAAAAGGTTTCGGATTTGTTAGAATAGGAGATTCAGAAGAAGAAATTTATATTGCCAAAGAAAATTCAAAGCAAGCTTTAAATGGTGATAGAGTTTTAGTAGAAAGAATAGAAGAAGAAAACAAAATCAAAAAAGCAGAAGGAGTTATTGTTAAAATATTAAAACATGAAAAAGATACAGTTGTAGGAATTTTCCAAAATAATAAAAGTTTTGGATTTGTCATTCCAGATGATAAAAACTTTGGAACAGATATTTTTATTTCTAAAAAAGACTTTGGAAAAGCTAGAAATAATCATAAAGTATTAGTAAAAATCACAAAATATCCACAAAATGGGAAAAAAGCAGAAGGAAAGATAATAGAAGTATTAGGAAATGTAAATGAAGCAGGAGTGGATATGTTATCACTTATTAAAGAATATAATTTACCATCTACATTTCCAGAAGAAGTCATACAAGAAGCCAAAAAATGTGGAAATAAAGTAGACAAAAAAGAAATTCCAAATCGTGTGGATTTTAGAGAAAGAACAATTTTTACTATTGATGGAGAAGATGCTAAAGATTTAGATGATGCAGTAAGAGTGGAAAAACTAAACAATGGAAATTATAAATTAGAAGTTCATATTGCAGATGTGAGCTATTATGTAAAAGAAAATAGTTTATTAGACCAAGAAGCTTTGCTAAGAGGAACAAGTATTTATATGTTAGGAAGAGTAATTCCGATGCTTCCAAGAGAATTATCTAATGGAATATGCAGTTTAAACGCAGGAGAAGATAGATTAACTTTATCTTGTATCATGGAAATCGAACCAGAAGGAGAAATTATCTCATCAGAAGTAGTAAAAGGTATTATTTGTGTTACAAAAAGAATGAGCTATACAGAAGTTCAAAAAATAATAGAGGGAAAAGATAAAAAAGTTTTAAAAGAAAACGAAAAATATATTTCTGATTTTAAGTTGATGGAAGAACTTGCAAAAATTCTAAAAACAAGAAGAATGGAAAAAGGATATTTAAATTTAGATATTCCAGAAAGTAAGATTGAATTAGATATTGATGGAAAAGTAACCAATATTTCTAAATATGAAACAACATTTGCTCATGAAATTATTGAACAATTTATGCTTTCTGCAAATGAAACGATAGCAGAAAAATTTTTCTGGCTAGAAGCACCATTTATTTATCGTGTACATGAAGAACCAGATTGGGAAAAAGTGCAGGAATTAAATAAATTTTTATGGAATTTTGGAATGAAAATAAAAGCAAATAAAGAAGCCATTTACCCAAAAGAATTTGCAAAAATACTAGAAGAAGTAAAAGGAAAAGAAGAGGAAAAAGTAGTTTCTAATTTAGTACTAAGAACTTTAAAAGTAGCAAGATATGAGGCAGAAAATAAAGGACATTTTGGAATTGCAAGTAAATATTATTGCCATTTTACATCTCCGATTAGAAGATACCCAGATTTATTTATTCACAGAATTATTTCTTGGTATTTAGAGAATAATTATGATATGAATGAAAATAAGATAGAGCAATATAAAAAACAAGCAGAGGAAAGAGCAAAACAATCTTCTGAAAGAGAAAAGATTGCAACAAAAGTAGAAAGAGATAGCGAAGATATCAAAAAAGCAGAATACATGGAAAGTAGAATTGGCGAAGAATATGAAGGAATTATTTCTTCTATTACTTCTTTTGGCATATTTGTACAATTAGAAAATACAGTAGAAGGATTAATTAGATTTGAAAATTTAGGAGAAGAGTATTTTATTTATGATGAAGACAGAAAAAGGTTAATAGGTGAAGAAACTAATGTTACATATAAAATTGGAGATAAAGTAAAAATTAGAGTAATAAAAGCTAGTAAGCAACTAAGAGAAGTAGATTTTGAATTAATTTAGTTGGCGTTGGTTCCAGGTTTGGATGCCAAATTTTTAACAAAAATTTGGCATCCAAACCTGGAACCAATGCCAACCCAACCTGGAACCAATGCCAACCTAACCCCGAACCAATGCCAACCCAACCTGGAACCAATTTATTTAAGCCATAAAACAACATTTGCAAAAATCACAACAAAACAAGAAAAAGAAATAACAACAATACCACCAAACTTATTATTTTCTTGGGTTATTTCATAAATACCATATCCTATTACCTTTAATAAAATATAAATAATTATTAAAAGAAAAATAAAATAATGAACAATAGTAATCAAAACACTTACTCCTTTCTATTTAAGAATTAGTTTCTGTAATTAACATAGAAGATTTAATAGAAGTATTTATAGTTACATCAAAAAAAGAATCTTGATAAGAATCTAACCAATTATAATTCCCAAAATCTTCGGTAGTGAAAAAATTAGAACTAGCAGATTTACCAAAGCCAATAATGTCAGAATGAAGTTCTTTAGCGGTTTTATACAAAAAATTAGAAAAAGTAGATTCTAAATAACTATCACAAGAATCTGATATTAATTCTAAAACTTCAGGTTTTAAATAATTCTCATTATTTTCCATAGAATAAATTCTTCCAGTAAAACGAAGAGATACTTGAATAAAAGGAGAACCAGTTTTAGTATCAACCTTTATTTCAGGCATATTTTCTGGAGTTAAGTAAATATCGATATAAGAATTAGATGCAGTAGGATCAGGAACAGAAATTAAGAATCTATTAGCTCTGTTTTTAATACTTAAAAAAGAAATAGTATCTAATGCATCTAGCTCACCTACTAAAGTATCACCTTTAAAAACAGCAACGCCTATATTTTCAGAACTAGTTTTACTTTCTATAGAAGAATTACTAGGAGTTACATGATAATCTTGTTGAGAATTATTATTAGTATTAGAATCATTACTATTTTGAGAATCAATAACACCTCCTAAAATTGCATAAGGTTCACATTGTTTACAAATTAAACTATTAAAAAATTCGCCAATTGTTGAATTAGGCATGAAGCCAGTATATTCACTAGAATTAGTGAATATTTCATAATATGTGGAAATTAAATTTTCTAATTGAGGTTGAGTTTTTTGCATATAATAATTAGCATCTGTTTTTGAGATAACAATATTAGAAGAAGGTCTAATTTGAGTATCATTAATTAAAGTGTATATTTCTGAAGAAATTCCTTCTTTCGCTATTTCTTCAGAAAAAATAATTACTTTGCAATGGGACATATTAACTTGTTTACTCAAGTAATTATTCATAAGATTAATTGCATTACTTAAAGAAGATGCATCAACAGAATTAATAATAGAAGGAGCTTTTTTTGTAGAGCCAGATTCTGCAACAGGAGAAGTTGTTGAAAATTGGAAACTAACTTTTATATTATTATTATCAGATTTATCAATACCAATAGCAAGAACATAAGCCAAGTTGTCCATACTTAAAGAAAAATATGAACTAGAAAATGCCATAATAAAAATAATAATTAAAATAACAATAAAAATTTTTTTAAAAAATTTATTCATCAAATATCTCCTTTTTGTTATATATATTATTTCTGTATTTTTTCCAAGTTGCTAATAATAAAATACTAATACCCAGTAAAAATACTATAAATAAAACTAGATAAGGGTAAATATAAGATTCATAATTTGAAGAAATGGCAAAATTTTCGGGTAATAGAGCTATCGCAAAAATTAATAATCCAAATATATCTATTAAAGGTTTTTTTGTATTTATAGAAGTTATTTTTTTAAAGATATTCATAGAAAATTTAGTGACAATACTTAAATAACAAGCAAAAGCTAATATCCAAAATAGAAGAAAAATAGATTCTAATCTTTGAAAAAAGCTTCCAAATTCAATATATCTTGTAGCATTATATAATGGTGAAATTTCATTTGCACTTATAAAAGATGGAAACATAAATAAAATAGTAGAAACACATAAAAGTAAATAAATTGATGTTATTCCAACAGAAAGAAAAGCCACCTTTTTTAGTTTTTGAGGTTCTTTTAAAAGAGGTGGTAAAAAATATAAGTAAGCAATTCCACCAAAAGCAGATAAATTAAGTATACCTGTTACAAAAGTTTGTGATAGACCATGTCCTAAAATAGGAAATATTCTTTGAGGAGAAAAATTTTGTATATTTGCAAAAAATAGAAAAATCATACCAGCTAATACTAGAGGTAAAATAATAAGATTAGTTTTTAAAGTAGAATTAAAATTAAATTTATTAGCAATACATACAGCTATTATAAACATTAGAAGTATAAATACAATATTAGTCATAGGATAATAGATAATTTTTAAACCTTCACAAAAATTTCTTAATATAATACTTGAAGAAATTATAAAATAAGAAATGAAAATAAAACCTACAATTTTTTGAAAAACTTTACCACCTAAAATTTCAGAAATATCAATAAGGTCTAAACCGTGGAAAGTTTTGCAATAATCTAAAAATAAAGTAGGTAAGGCAAATTGCTATTGCTGTAACATAAATTAAATTAAGAATTGTTGCAGAATCTGTTTTTGCTAAAATATCTCTAGGTAGAGATAATAAAGTATGGATGACAACAATTGTAAGAATTAGCATAACTGCTTCTATTGTACCAATTTTATACTTTAACATAAATTAACTCCTTTTATTTTGATTAGAATTATATTTCCATTTCATAGAAAATTTATTTTGTTCTTTAGTTTTTTTACTACCGATAAAAGTAGGTCTAAATTCTCTTTTCCAAATAGGTTGTAATAAATAAGCATTACCTTTAGAATCACTTGAAGGTGCATAAGGAGTTGTAAAAGAAACTCCAAAAGAAGTAAGACTACAAAGAATAGATATATATACAAACACACCTAAAGAAATACCTAAAAAACCTGCCATAAATCCTAATAGTATAAATAAAAATCTAAAATAGCGTAAATGAAATCCAAAAGAGAAGTCAGGAATAGCAAAAGAAGAAATACCAGTAATTGCAACTAGAATAATTAAAATAGGACTAACAATACCTGCACTTACAGCTGCTTGACCTAATACTAAGGCTCCAACTATTCCAATTGTAGGACCTATAGGAGAAGGTACTCTAAGACCTGCTTCGCGAATTAATTCAAAAGAGATTTCCATCAATAAAATTTCTACAATAACTGGAAAAGGAACATTTTCACGAGAAGCCAAAATAGAATGGAGTAAGCTAGTTGGTAAAATTTCTTGATGAAAACTTGTAATTGCAACATAAAGTCCTGGTAATAATAAAGTAATAATTGCTGCTAGAAAGCGTAAACCTCTTAAAAAATTTGCGAAGTTGACTCTTAAATTAGAATCTTCAGAAGATGTTAGAAAATCAATTAAAATAGCAGGCATGATAATTGCATGAGGATTTCCATTAACAATAACAATAACTCTTCCTTTTAATAAGAATTTTGTTGCTTTATCAGGTCTTTCTGTAGAAATTGTTTCTGGAATTCCTAAATAATTAGAATCAGCAATAAATTGTTCTAATTCTCCAGAAGAAAGTAAAGAGTCTATTTCTAAATTATTTAATCTATATTTTACTTCATTTACTAAATCTGCATTAGTAATATTTTGCATATAGCAAACAGCACATTTAGTTTTTGTGACTTTACCAATTTCAATGTTTTCAATTACTAAATTTTCATTATTAACAATCCTTCTTATTAAAGAGGTATTAGTTCTAATATTTTCTACAAAAGCTTCGTGTGGACCTTTAATAACAATTTCATTATTAGGAGAATTCACACTTCTTTGTTTAAATCCTTTTACTTCAATATCAAAAGCAACAGAAAGAGTATCAACGAAAAGAGCACAATTACCGAGAATTAATTCCTGAAATAATCTGTGAAAATTCACTAGTTTCTTTAATGGAATTTTGTGGCATCAAACAATTTATTAAATAATTAGATAAATCAAATTTTTTTACTTTTCTAACAGTAATATTATTAGTAACTGCTTCTGAAATAACTTTATTTTGGGAACCTTCAAATAAATTGTTTTTATTTCTTAACATTAAAGGTTCTAAAATAAATTCATTCAAAATTTGAGAATCTACCATTCCATCAATATAAGCAATAAAAGCATTATATTGTTTTCCACGAGCATTAATAGTGAAATTGCGTAAAACAATATCACTATTAATTAAAGAATTATATATTGTTTGCATAAATTCTAAATTAACTTGCAGACTAGAAAAAATTTTTTTAGAATCCTCTAATAATATATTTTTATCATCATTATCAGATGAATTATTATCTATATTGCTATTTTCACTCAAATTAAATTGATATTCTAAAGGTGGGGTATAACCAAATATAGAATCAAACAAATTTTTAAAACTCATTTTTTTCTCCTTGTTTTTTATTTAATTGTATTATTTACAAAATTAGAAAAAATATACAAAAAGTATTGACACAAAGCCAAAACCATTATATAATATTTGAGCATGAATGAAGCGATGAAGCCAAATGTGGCTACATCTTTACAGAAAGTAGGGATGGAGGGAACTTTGGTGGAGTATGTCATGGCAAAGACCAGGCGGTAAGAAAACACACTTGCCCAGAATTATCATGCATATTTTGGGTTTTTATATAGGTGATATTCAAAACACCAGGGTGCGTTTAAACTTGCCACGGTAATTTTAGTAGCAAAAATAGCTACTGCAAGAAAAATTTAAAATTTAAGAAGGAGGGAAAATTACAATGGCAAACACAACATTAGCAACAAGCGAAAAAATTAGAATAAGACTAAAAGCTTATGACCATGTAGTTTTAGATCAGTCTGCTGAAAAGATAGTAGATACTGCTAAAAAAACAGGAGCAAAGGTTTCAGGTCCTATTCCATTACCAACACAAAAGGAAATCGTAACAATTTTACGTTCTCCACACAAATACAAAGATTCAAGAGAACAATTTGAAATGAGAACACATAAAAGAGTTATTGACATTCTTTATCCAACACAAAAAACAGTGGACAGTTTAATGAAATTAGAATTGCCAGCTGGTGTGGATATTGAAATTAAATTATAAGAATAAAAAATCCACAAACAAGGAAGAAAATGTGGAAAAAACAACAAAACCAAGCTGGTATAATAAAGTATCAGCCAATAGTTAGGAGGAAATAAAAATGAAAAAAGGAATTATCGGAAGAAAAATTGGTATGACACAAATTTTTGATGAAAAAGGAAATGTCATTCCAGTAACAGTCATCGAAGCTGGACCTTGTGTAGTAGCACAAGTAAAAACAGTAGAAACAGATGGATATAATGCAATCCAATTAGGATTTGGAGAAGTAAAAGATAAACATATTAATAAACCAGAAGCTGGACATTTTGCAAAAGCAAAACTAGCTAACAAAAAACACCTAAGAGAATTTAGATTAGAAGATATTTCAAACTACAAAGTAGGAGATGAAATAAAATTAGATATCTTCGAAGTAGGAGAAAGAATTGATGTACAAGGAACTTCAAAAGGAAAAGGATTCCAAGGTGTTATTAAAAGACATGGACAACACAGAGGACCAATGGGACATGGTTCTATGTATCATAGAAGACCAGGTTCAATGGGAGCTACTTCAACACCAGGTAGAGTATTTAAAGGTAAAAAATTACCAGGACATATGGGAAAAGTTACAGTTACAATACAAAACTTAGATGTTGTAAGAGTAGATACAGATAAAAATGTATTATTAGTAAAAGGAAGTGTTCCTGGACCAAAAGGAGCTATCCTAAAAGTAAAATCAACTGTAAAGGCTAGTAAATAGAAGGAAGGAGGAAATACGAAATGCCAAAAGTAGACGTATATGATATAAAAGGTAAAAAAGTAAGTGATATAGAATTAGCAGATAGTGTATTTGGAATTGAACCAAATGAAAATATCGTGCATAGTGTATTAGTTAACTATTTAGCTAATCAAAGACAAGGTACACAAAGTACTAAAACAAGAGCAGAAGTTTCTGGTGGTGGTAAAAAACCATGGAGACAAAAAGGAACAGGTAGAGCAAGACAAGGAAGCATTAGAGCACCACAATGGATTAAAGGAGGTATTGCTTTAGGTCCAAAACCTCGTTCATATAGATATACTGTAAACAAAAAAGAAAGAAGATTGGCAATAAAATCAATCTTAAGTTCAAAAGTATTAGAAAAAGAATTAACAGTAGTGGATAAATTAGAGTTAGCAGAAATCAAAACAAAAACAATGGTAAAAGCTTTAGCTGATTTAAAAGTAGAAGGAAAAACATTAATAATCCTTCCAGAAAACAACAAAAATGTTTTAATGTCATCAAGAAATATTGAAGGTGTTAAAACAATAGTTGCAAATAACATTAATGTATTTGATTTATTAAAATATACAAATCTAATCTTACCAGTAGATACTGTTAAAAAATTAGAGGAGGTGTATGCATAATGTTACCAGAAGAAATAATTATAGCACCAGTTGTTACTGAAAAAAGTAATGATGCATTACAACAAGGGAAATACACTTTCAAAGTAAATAAAAAAGCAACAAAAGTAGAAATAGCAAAAGCTGTTGAAAAACTTTTTGATGTAAAAGTATTAAAAGTAAATACAATGAAAGTAAATGGTAAGAAAAAAAGAGTAGGATACCATGTAGGAAAAACATCTGACTGGAAAAAAGCAATTGTTACAATAGATACTAATCCAGAAGATGCAACATATTTAGCAAAAGGTGGAAAAGAAACTAAAGTTTCTAAAAAATATAAAGATTCAATTGATGAATTTATGGGAGCCTAAATAAAAATAAATTCGAGAAAGGAAAGATAGAAATGGGAATGAAACACTTCAAAGCCTATACACCATCAAGAAGAAACATGACAGTTTCAGATTTTGCAGAAGTAACAAAGAAAACTCCTGAAAAATCATTACTAGCAAAGAAAAGAAAAAATGCTGGAAGAAACTCATATGGTAGAATTACAGTAAGACATCAAGGTGGTGGAAATAGACAAAAATATAGAATTATAGATTTTAAAAGAAGAAAAGACAATATGGAAGCACAAGTAATTGGAATCGAATATGATCCAAACAGAAGTGCAAATATTGCATTAATTCAATATGAAGATGGAGAAAAAGCATACATACTAGCTCCACAAGGATTAAAAGATGGAGCTCAAGTAGTATCAGGAGAAGCAGTTGACATCAAACCAGGAAACTGTATGCCAATTAGTAGTATTCCAGTTGGTACTTTAATTCACAACATCGAATTAAATCCAAAACAAGGTGGAAAATTAGTAAAAGCTGCTGGGCAAAGTGCACAATTAATGGCAAAAGAAGGAAAATATGCTCACGTAAGACTTCCATCAGGAGAAATGAGATTAATCTTAGCGACTTGTAGAGCAACAGTTGGAGTAATTGGTAATAGCGACCATGAAAATGTAAAAATTGGTAAAGCAGGAAGAAAAAGACATATGGGAATTAGACCTACAGTAAGAGGATCAGTAATGAACCCAGTAGATCACCCACATGGTGGTGGTGAAGGTAGAGCACCAGTAGGACACGCTGGACCAATGACACCTTGGGGCAAACCAGCTCTTGGATATAAGACAAGAAACAAAAAGAAACAATCTAATAAGTTTATTGTTAAGAGAAGAAAATAGAAAATAAAAGCTTAGGAAAGGAGGACATTCAAAAATGTCAAGATCAAGCAAGAAAAAACCATTCGTACAAGAAAAACTATTAAAAAGAATAGAAGCAATGAATGAAACTGGAGAAAAACAAGTTTTAAAAACATGGTCAAGAGCTTCTACTATATATCCACAAATGGTTGGTCATACAATTGCTGTACATGATGGAAGAAAACATGTTCCAATTTATATAGCAGAAGAAATGATTGGTCATAAATTAGGAGAATTTGCTCCTACAAGAACTTTCAAAGGTCATGCAGGGGATAAGAAAACAACTGTTAAAAAATAAGAGAATAAATAATCTAAATAAAATAGGTTAATTTAAGGAGGGAAATGAAGTGCAAGAGCAAGAAACAGTAGTGAAAAACGAAGCTAAAGCAACACTTAAATTTGCAAGAATATCAGCAAGAAAAGTAAAAATCGTAGCAGATTTAATTAGAGGAAAAGATATAGATGAAGCATTAGCAATTGTAAAATATACACCAAAAGCATCATCTGAAATCATTGAAAAATTATTAAAATCAGCAATTGCAAATGCTGAAAATAATCATAATATGAAACATGAAAATTTATATGTTGCTGAAATCTATGCAAACCAAGGTCCAACATTAAAAAGAATTAGACCAGCTGCAAAAGGTTCAGCAGTTAGAATTAGAAAAAGAACAAGTCATATTACAATAGTATTAAGAGATGACAAATAAGAAAGGAGGACTCATTAAAAATGGGACAAAAAGTACATCCAACAGGAGTGAGAGTTGGAATTATCAAAGATTGGAATTCTAAATGGTATGCAGATTCTAAAAACTTTGCAGATTACCTAGTAGAAGACCAAAAAATCCGTAAATTTTTAAAGAAAAAATTATATCTTGCTGGAATTTCAAAAATAGAAATTGAAAGAACAGCTAAAGCTGTAAAAGTCAATTTATATACTGCAAAACCAGGAATTGTAATTGGAAAAGGTGGAGCAGGAGCAGAAAGCGTAAAAGCAGAACTTGCTAAATTAATAGGAAAAGAAATTAATTTAAATATTGTAGAAGTAAAAAATGTTGATACAGATGCTCAATTAGTAGCAGAAAATATCGCAGGACAATTAGAAAGAAGAATTTCATTTAGAAGAGCAATGAAACAATGTATGCAAAAATCTTTAAAAGCAGGTGCATTAGGAATTAAAACTTCTGTATCTGGAAGATTAGGTGGAGCAGACATGGCAAGAACTGAATTCTATAAAGAAGGAAATATACCACTACAAACATTAAGAGCAGATATTGATTATGGATTTGCAGAAGCAAATACTACTTATGGAAAAATCGGTGTAAAAGTATGGATATATAAAGGAGAAGTTCTTCCAACTAAGAAAACAGAAGGAGGGGAACAATAATGCCATTAATGCCAAAAAGAACAAAATTTAGAAAAATGCAAAAAGGTAGAATGAGAGGAAAAGCAACAAGAGGAAATAAAGTAACAGATGGTGAATACGGAATTCAAGCTGTAACAGGAGCTTTAGTTACAAGTAACCAAATAGAAGCAGCGCGTATCGCTATGACTCGTTATATTAAAAGAGGTGGAAAAGTTTGGATTAAAATATTCCCAGACAAACCAATTACTTCTAAACCAATTGGTACTCGTATGGGTAAAGGTAAAGGAGCACCAGAATATTGGGTTGCAGTTGTAAAACCAGGAAGAGTAATGTTTGAAATTGCAGGAGTATCAGAAGAAATTGCAAGAGAAGCCTTGAGATTAGCTATGAATAAACTACCTAATAAAACAAAATTTGTAGCAAAAGAAACAGAAAAGGTAGGTGATAATGATGAAGATAAATAAAATAAGAGAAATGTCTTCACCAGAACTAGAAAAAGAATTAGGTGAACTAAAAACAGAATTATTTAAATTAAAATTTAGTTTAGCTACACACGGATTAGATAATCCTATGAAAATAAAACAAGTAAAAAGAGATATTGCTAAAATCAATACTGTATTAACAGAAAGAAAAATTGCAGAAACTAAAAAAGCATAAATGAATGAATGTTTTAAATAAAGGTCATCCCTTATTCATAAGGGGAGGGGACATATTTTATCCCTAAAAAAATGACCAAAGGGGAAAATGTGTCCCCTGACATTAGACAAGAAAGGAGAAATCTAAATGGAAGAAAGAAATCTTCGTAAAGTTATGATAGGAACTGTAACATCTAACAAAATGGATAAAACAGTTGTAGTAGCAGTTCAAACTAGTGTTAGTCACAAAACATATGGAAAAACAGTAAAAAGAACATATAAATTAAAAGCTCATGACGAAGAAAATGCTTGTCAAATAGGAGATAAAGTAAAAGTCATGGAAACAAGACCACTATCTAAAGATAAAAGATGGAGAGTAGTGGAAATAGTAGAAAAAGCAGACATCAAATAATAAAAAGAAAGGAGAACCCTTAAAATGATACAACAACAAACAAGATTAAAAGTAGCAGACAATACAGGAGCTAAAGAATTGATGTGTATTAGATGCTTAGGAGGATCTTTTAGAAAAACATCTAATATAGGAGATGTAATAGTTGCTTCTGTTAAATCAGCAACACCAGGTGGCGTTGTAAAAAAAGGTGATGTTGTAAAAGCAGTCATCGTAAGATCAAAAAGAGGATTAAGAAGAGCTGATGGTTCTTATATTAAATTTGATGAAAACGCAGCAGTAATCATCAAAGAAGATGGAACTCCAAGAGGAACACGTATTTTTGGACCAGTAGCAAGAGAATTAAGAGAAAAAGACTATATGAAAATACTTTCATTAGCACCAGAAGTTCTATAAAATAAAAATCAATCAAAATACAAGAAAAGGAGGCAAGCTCTAAAATGAAAATAAAAAAAGGAGACAATGTCCAAGTTTTATCTGGAAATGATAAAGGAAAAACAGGAGAAGTCTTAGAAGTATCTCCAAAAACAAATAAAGTAATTGTTAAAGGCGTAAATGTTAGAAAAAAACATGTAAAAGCTAGAAAACAAGGAGATGAAAGTGGAATTATATCAGTAGAATGTGCAATTCCAGTAGCAAAAGTAAATGTAGTATGTCCAAAATGTGGAAAAGTAACAAAAGTAGGATATAGTATAGAAAAAGATAAAAAAGAACGTATTTGTAAAAAATGCGGAGCAAAATTAAAATAAAAGAAAGGAGGATTAATATTTCATGGAAAAACTAAGAGAACAATATGAAAAAGAAGTAATCCCAGCATTAATGAAAAAATTTGAATATAAATCAATTATGCAAGTTCCAAAACTTGACAAAATTGTTATTAATATAGGATTAGGAGATTTAAAAGAAAATCCTAAAGCATTAGATAATGCAATGAATGATTTAATGCAAATTACTGGACAAAAACCAGTTGTAACAAAGGCAAAAAAATCAATTGCAGCATTTAAATTAAGAGAAGGTGTTAACATAGGATGTAAAGTAACATTAAGAGCAGATAAAATGTATGACTTTGCATACAAACTATTTAATGTAGCACTTCCAAGAGTAAGAGATTTTAGAGGAGTATCTGCAAACTCTTTTGATGGTAGAGGAAATTACTCTATGGGTGTCAAAGAACAATTAATATTCCCTGAAATTGAATACGATAAAGTAGATAAATTAAGAGGAATGGATATTATATTTGTAACAACAGCTGAAACTGATGAAGAAGCAAGAGAGTTACTAAAATTATTAGGAATGCCTTTTAAAGCTTAAAATAAACTTTTATCAAAAATTATAGGAAGGAGATAATAGTAAATGGCTAAAAAAGCAATGAAAATAAAACAAGCTAGACCACAAAAATATAAAACAAGAGAATATAATAGATGTAAATTATGTGGTAGACCACATGCTTATATTAGAAAATATGGAATATGCCGTGTGTGTTTTAGAGAATTAGCACATAAAGGTGAGATTCCTGGTATTAAGAAAGCTAGCTGGTAGGAAACAAATTAAAATCAGCATCTTGCACATTTTTATTTCATTAATCAGACTTTGACATACAAAAAGTATGCCATCAGCCTGCTTAATTCATAAAAATGCACAATATACTAATTTTAATTTGTTTCAAGAATAACACAAAAATGAATAAAAAGGAGGTAAGTAATAAAAATGAACATTACAGATCCAATCGCAGATATGTTAACAAGAATTAGAAATGCAAATAGTTCAAAACATAAAACAGTAGATATACCATCATCAAATATGAAATTAGGAATTGCAGAAATCTTATTTAAAGAAGGATATATCAAATCTTTTGAAGAAATCAAAGATGATACACAAGGAATTATTAGAGTTACTCTAAAATATGATGAAAAAGGAAACAGAGTAATAGATGGATTAAAAAGAATTAGTAAACCAGGTCTAAGAGTATATGCTTCTAAAGAAGAATTACCAAAAGTATTAAATGGTTTAGGAATAGCTATTATATCAACATCAAAAGGATTGAAAACAGATAAAGAAGCAAGAGCATTAGGTGTTGGTGGAGAAGTATTAGCTTATGTATGGTAATACATAAAATAACTATTCTGATAAGAAAATAGGAAAAGATAAAATGATAAAAACAAAAAAGGAAGGTGAAAAAAGATGTCAAGAATAGGAAATAAACCTATTACAGTACCAACAGAAGTACAAGTTAAATTAGAGGGACAAAAAATTACTGTAACTGGACCAAAAGGTACATTAGAAAGAGAAATACATAAAAATATTACTTTAGAAATGGCAGATAATGAAATTAAAGTAATAAGAAAAGATGATGAAGCAACAAATAAAAGTTTACATGGTTTAACAAGAACTCTAATTAACAATATGATAATTGGTGTAACATCTGGATATAATAAAGAATTACAAATTAATGGTGTTGGATATAGAGTTGCAAAACAAGGAAATAATTTAAATTTAACTTTAGGGTATTCACATCCAGTAATATTTGAAGCTCCAGCAGGAATCACTTTTGATGTTCCAAATCCAAACACAATTATTGTAAACGGAATAGATAAAGAATTAGTTGGGCAAACAGCAGCAGTTATTAGAACTAAAAGACCACCAGAAGTATATAGAGGTAAAGGTATTAAATATGCTGATGAAGTTATTAGACGTAAGGAAGGTAAAACAGGTAAATAAATTTAAAATAAAAATAGAAAAATTTGAAAAAATAATTGCTTAAATGTTAAAAAATTGCTATGCTAAGTATAGCAAGAAAGGAGAAAAAAATGGTTAAGAAAACAGATAGAAAAATGGAAAGAACAAGAAGACATATTCGTGTTAGAAGAAAAATATCTGGAACAGCTGAAAGACCAAGATTATGCGTATTTAGAAGTAACAAAAATATTTATGTACAAATCATAGATGATGTTGCAGGAAACACTATTGTGCAAGCATCTACATTAGATAAAGAAATTAAAACAAAATATGCTAACAAAGAAGCTGCAAAAGAAGTAGGAGCATTAATTGCAAAAAGAGCAGCAGATAAAAAAATAGAAACTGTAGTATTTGACCGTGGTGGATACATTTATCACGGAATTGTAAAAGAATTAGCAGAAGCTGCAAGAGAAGGCGGTTTAAAATTCTAATAGTTGAAAAATAATTGTTAGAAATAAAGGTAATTAAGGAGAAAAGGAGGAAAACTAAAAGCTCATGGAAGAAAAAAATGAATTAAAAGAAAAAGTTGTTGCTATTAATAGAGTTGCTAAAGTTGTAAAAGGTGGTAGAACTTTTAGATTTAGTGCTGTAGTAGTAGTAGGTGATGAAAAAGGTCATGTAGGTGTTGGAAATGGTAAAGCAGCAGAAGTTCCAGATGCTATCAAAAAAGCAATCCAAGAAGCAAAAAAGAACTTAGTAGAAGTACCTATTGTAGAAACAACAGTACCACATGAATATATAGGAACTTTTGGTAGTGCAAAAGTTATGTTAAAACCAGCAACTGTAGGTACTGGAGTAATTGCAGGAGGAAGCGTTAGACCAGTATTAGAGCTTGCAGGATATAAAGATATTAGAACAAAAGTTATTGGAACAAACAATCCAAGAAATGTGGTATATGCTACAATTGAAGGATTAAAATCAATGCAAACAATTGAACAAGTAGCTAAAAAAAGAGGTAAAAAAGTAGAAGATATACTATAATGAAAATACGAGGACGAAAAATAAATTGTCTTCCAAAGAAAAATTAAGGAGGTGCAAAGCTAGCAATGAAAATCGAAGAATTAAAACCAGCTGTAAAAAAAGTAAAAAGAAATAGAGTAGGACGTGGAATGGCATCTGGAAATGGAAAAACATCAGGTAGAGGTCATAAAGGACAAAAAGCAAGATCTGGTGGAGGAGTAAGAAGAGGATTTGAAGGTGGTCAAACACCATTATATAGAAG
>CALXME010000011.1 GCA_944389395.1 uncultured Clostridia bacterium
ATCCATACCTGGAACCAATGCCAACCCCTGGAACCAATGCCAACCCTGGAACCAATGCCAACCCCCGGAACCTATGCCAACTTATTCCAATTTTGAAAATGGAAGAAAAAAAGTAAATAAGCAAGATAAATAAAAAAAAACAAAAATAACTTAGGGAAAATGGAGAATCCTTATCATTGCAAAAAAGAAAATATTACAATATGATTACAATATCATATACAAAGGAGAGAAAGAAATGTTAAAAAAGTTTCTAGTACATACCAGGCGAGGAATTAAATTTACAATTCTTTTTATGATAGGAATTTTCTTAATAATAGGAATAGTAGCATTCTTATATAAGCCAACCTATAGTGTATATATTAATGGAGAGCAGATAGGATATACAGAAAACAAATCACAATTGCAACATAAAATCAATGAATATGTAGAAAAAGGAGAAGGAAACAATGAAAATGTTGCTTTTGTACAAGTAGAAAACCTTCCAGAATATAAATTATGTTTATTGAAAAAGAATATAACACCTAATGATGAAGAAATTTTTCAAAAAGTAAAAGAACAAGGGACACCATATTACCGTTATTATGCAATTGCAGATAATCAAGAAGAAAAGTTTTATGTGTCTAAGTTTGAAGAAGCAGAAAATGTAGTAAATACATTAAAAGAGAAAAAAAGTACTAATATTAATTCTATTTCTATAATAGAAAAATATGAAACAGAAGTAAAAGATTTTACTGCTACTGAAGAAATAGTTTCAAAATTATGTATAGAACCACCAAAAGTAGAAGTAGCTTCCAAATCTACTACAAAGAGGTATTCTTCTACTGGAAGTGTAAATACATCTTTAACTACTTCGAGGGGAAAAGCAAGTTTAGGATTTTCTTTAATTAAACCTGTGTCAGGAACTATCACATCTCGTTTTGGAGCAGCTAGTAGTATGAGAAGATCTTCTCATACTGGATTAGATATTGCGGCTCCTAAAGGTACACCAGTAGCTGCTGCAGCTTCAGGAACAGTTACTTTTTCTGGGTATAAGGGTTCTTATGGATATATGATAGTAATATCTCATGGAAATAATGTACAAACTTATTATGGACATTGTAGCAAATTATATGTTTCAGCAGGAACGGCAGTTTCACAAGGACAAACTATTGCTGCAGTTGGTTCTACAGGTAATTCTACAGGACCACATTTACATTTAGAAGTAAGAGTAAATAGTGTGGCTTATAACCCACAAAATTATGTTTATTAGAAATAAAAAACTAAACAAATACAATAATTAAAGATTATAAGTGTGTAATAACTTTGTTAATTAAGATAATAAAAGTCCACAAAAGAAATCTTTTGTGGACTTTTGTATTAGTCTTTGTTACAAAAATATTTAAGCCCTGTAGCAATAGCGTTTTTTCTTATAATAATTTTTCCATATTCTAATAATTTATTTTGGAAACTACTAGAATATGAAGTAAATTTACCAAATTCTGAAATAGCACTATAAAAATTTTTTAAATTAGGATATGTAATATTAATATTAGAGATTATTAAATAATATTTATTTTGATACCAGTATAAAGAAAAGTCTTTACTCATTTTTTTATATTCAAATTGTTTAATGTTATTTAAAAATTGGCAAAAACTGCAAAAGTTTTCAAACTCATCAAAACAATAAATTGTATTCGTGTTTTTAAAACTGACAGACTTTCTTTTTACTTTTAACTTTTTCTTTGGAAAAGATGTATAATCTTCTATTTCTTGTTCTGGTTTTTCATATTTGGTAATTGTAAATACAAAATTATCATCTGCAGATGAAAAAGCTTCTATCAATAATCTACAACCATCTGTATGAAATCCAACTTCTTGTTCTGCTTTTGAAAGTAAAACAAAAAGAAGAGATTGATTTTCTAATGTTTTTGTCATTAATGTATGTAAATCAATATGATTATCTTTTAAATCTTGACTATTAATAATCACACGAATTTTATTTTCTGTAAGTTTTTCGATTTTCATATAAATGTAAATCCTCCTTTAATATCTGTTAATTATATTATACTACTATTATTATTATATTTAAATGAATAAATTTTGGTAATTAATTTTTTATAATATATCATATAAAAATAAAGAATGCAATTCATCATTAATTTTTATAAGAAGGTTTTGTAAAAAATGTATGGATTTACTTGAAAAATTTGCTAAAGCAATATATAATACAAGAGTAGAGAAAAATGAAATAGCCGTAAGGAAAAAGACAAATAAGAAAGAACAAATAATGGAGGGAAAAAACATGGCAACAAAAGACAAAAACATATGGATATTACTTATATTTATTCTATCAGGACTAGTAATAGGTGGTTTATTAGGAGAATTAGCCTCAAAAATAGATTGGTTATGGTGGCTATCTTATGGACAAAGCTTTGGATTAGAAAACCCAATTGTATTAGATTTAAGTGTTGTAAAAATTACATTTGCTTTAATGTTTAAAATAAGTATAGCAAGTATTATAGGAATGTTATTAGCCATATTTATTTATCGCAAAGTATAGAAAGCAAAATAGACAAAGGGGGTAGGGGCAACAAGAAAGGAAGATGCAATTTGTCTATAAAAATAAAAGAATTACCAGAAATGGAAAGACCTTATGAAAAATTAGAGTTGTATGGTGCAAAAAGACTAACTAATGCAGAATTATTAGCTATTATTATAAAAACAGGAACAAAGGAGAATACTTCTGTACAATTAGCACAACAGATATTAAATTTAAATCACACTAAAGAAGAACTAAATTTTCTAAAAGATTTAGAAATTGAAGATTTTATGAAAATTAAAGGAATAGGAAAAGTAAAAGCAATTCAATTAAAAGCAGTGTGCGAACTAACAAATAGGATGGCTACACCTTTAAATTATAGACAAGCTGTTATTAGAAAACCAGAAGATTTAGCTAATATTTTGATGCAAGAACTAAGATTTGAAAAAATAGAAATTGTAAAAGTTGTTTTATTAAATAGTAGAAATCGAATTATGAAAATAGCAGATGTTCGTACACGGAAAATCGAATGAAGTATCTTTACAGGTTAAAGATGTATTAGTAGAACCTATTAAATTACAGTCGCCTAAAATAATATTAGTACATAATCATCCAGCAGGAGAGGCTGAACCTAGTCAAGCAGATATTAACTTTACTGCTCGTGTAATGCAAGCTTGTGAGTTGATGGGAATAGAATTTCTAGACCATATTGTTATTGGAAACATGAAATATACTAGCATATTAACGAAAGCTCTAGAATACAGAGGACAAAATAAGAAGAAGTAAAACTAAAAAATAAGAGAGGGAGAAAAGATATGAAATTTTTTACATTTGGTTCTAAAGATATCGGAATAGATTTGGGAACTGCAAATATTTTAGTAACTTTGAAAGGGAAAGGAATTGTTTTAAAAGAACCTTCTGTGGTAGCAATTGATAGAAAAACAGGTAGCATTATGGCAACTGGAAATGAGGCAAAAGAAATGTTACGGAAGAACACCAGAGCAAATTAAAGCAGTAAGGCCATTAAAAGATGGTGTTATAGCAGATTTTACTGCTACCCAATTAATGCTTAAAAATATTATTGCAAAAGTTGGAAAAAGATATAGTATTGGAAAACCAAGAGTAGTAGTTGGAGTGCCTTCAGGTATTACAGAAGTAGAAGAAAGAGCTGTCGAAGAATCTGTTATTCAAGCAGGAGCAAAAGAAGTGTATTTAATTGAGGAACCAATGGCAGCAGCAATAGGAGCTTCTTTAGATGTTGGTGAACCAAGTGGAAGTATTATTGTTGATATTGGTGGTGGAACAACAGAAGTTGCTGTTATTTCCTTAGGAGGGATTGTTGTTAGTCACTCTTTAAGAATAGCTGGTGACGAATTAGATGAAGATATTGTTAATTATATTAAAAAAGAGATGAATCTTGCAATAGGAGATACAACTGCTGAACAAATTAAAATTCAGATAGGTTGTGCAATGCCACTAATGACAGAAACAACAATGGAAATCAGAGGCAGAGATTTAACGACAGGATTGCCTAGAAATGTAAAAATAACATCTACACAAATCGAAGAAGCAATTAAAGAATCTATTGGTAAAATTGTAGATATTGTAAAACTTACTTTAGAAAAAACACCTCCAGAGCTTGCATCTGATATTATGGAAAAAGGAATTGTCTTAGCTGGTGGTGGTGCATTAATTAAAAATCTGGATAAATTATTAAGTATAGAAACTAAAATGCCAGTATATGTTGCAGAAGAACCTTTAGACTGTGTAGTAAGAGGTACTGGAAAAACATTAGAAGATTTAGAAAGACTAAAGACAGTATTAATTAACGCAAGAAAGAGAAAATAAAGAAGGAGTGAAAAATGTATAAAAACAGAAAAGCAGGAATAGTTGGAATTATTATTACTATTATTATACTAATATTAATTGTGATTTTTTCTAATGGTGATAGCAATTTATCTTTTTTTGAAAATGTTGCTAGTAATTTAGTAATGCCAATTCAAAATGGAATGACATATTTAAAAAATAAAATAAGTGGCAATAATACATTTTTTACAGATATAAATAACTTAAAGCAAGAAAATGAGGAACTAAAAAAGAAAAATAGTGAACTAGAACAATCATTAAGAGAATTAGAAAATATCAAAACACAAAATGAAACTCTAAAAGAATACTTAGATTTAGCAGAAAAATACGGGGAATACAAAACTATACCAGGATATGTTATTAATAAAGATATTAGTAATTATTCTAAAACAATTGTTATAAATATAGGGAAAAATGATGGTGTAGAAGAAAATATGACAGTTATTGGAGATCAAGGTTTAGTAGGACATGTTGTTTCTGTAACAGATAGTACTGCCAAAGTACAGACTATTATTGATACAGCAAGTTCAGTTAGTTGTTCTATGAGTACTACAAAAGAAGCAATTGTATGTAAAGGTACTTTAGACGATAAATCTTTATTAAAAGCAATGTATATTCCAACAGATAGTAATATTATTCAAGGAGATAGTATCGAAACTTCTGGATTAGGTGGAATTTACCCAAAAGGAATTCATATTGGAACAGTAAAAAAAGTAACAAATACACAAAATTTAATAGATAGATATGCTTTAATTGAAACAGCAGTTGATTTTGATAAATTAGATACTGTTTTGGTAATAACTAATAAATAAAAGAGGTGAAAAAATTGAAAAAAGCAATTATTAATATTAGTTTAGTAGCTATTGCCTATTTTTTTTATTTTTTACAATCTAATTTTTTTAATTGGTTCACTATTGCAGGAGTTATGCCAAATTTATTTGTTATATTAATACTTTTTATTGGACTTTTCCAAGGTAGAATACCAGGAATTGTTTATGGACTAGTAATTGGTATGGTGTTAGACCTTGCTCTTGGGAAGCAAATAGGAATTAATATGATTGCACTAGGAATAATTGGATTTTTATCTGCTTTATTTGATAAAAACTTTTCTAAAGATAGTAGAGCTACTATTATGTTTATGGTATTAGGTGCAACTATTATATTTGAAGTAATGGTATATGTGGCAAATGTAATCTTATATGCGATTAATATAGAATTATTTAACTTTATAAAAATTTTAGCAATAGAAGTAATATATAATTTAATATTAACGATTATTATTTATCCATTGATACAAAAATTTGGTTATTATATAGAAAATGAATATAAAGACAATAAAATTTTAACGAGATATTTCTAAAGATAAACAAAATATAGAAAATAGATATAGAAATAAGAAGGTGAAAAATTGGCAAAAGAGAAAGAGAAGTTCAATATTAATTTAAGATTTAATGTATTGACAGTTCTAACTTATCTAATTGGTATTGTTTTAATTGCACAATTATTTAATTTACAGATTGTACATGGGGCAGAATACAGAGAACAGTCTAATACTAGATTAACAAGAGAAAGTACATTAGAAGCAGCAAGAGGTTCAATTTTGGATAAAACAGGTAATACATTGGTTACTTCTAGTACCAAATTTGATTTAGAGTTATATAAAACCAAAATAGATACACAAACATTAAACCAAGCTATTTGGAATATTGTGCAAGTACTAGAAAAATATAGTGTTTCTTATGTAGATACATTTCCTATAAAAATAGAACCTATTGAATTCACTATTGCTGATGAACAGTTATCAAACTGGAAAAAAAATAACGATTTAGACGAAAATATCACAGCAGAGGAAGCGTTTAATGAATTTAAAGAAAAATATGACATTAAAAGTGATAATCTGGAACAGATTAGAAAAATAATTGCTATTCGTTATGCTATTGTGCAAAATGGATATAGTAGTACAAAAGCATTAAAAATTGCAAGTGATATACCAAGAGAAGCGGTTGCAGAATTTAGTGAAAATGGGGATAAATTTCCAGGAATTAATATTGTAGTACAACCACAAAGAGAATATACAAAAGGAAGTCTAGCTTCTCATATTTTGGGATATGCTTCACAAATAAGCTCAGAAGAATACGAAACCAGAAAAGAAACTTATGACCAGAATGATATAATAGGTAAAACAGGTATAGAGTATGTTTTTGAAGAATACTTAAGAGGAAAAAATGGAACAAAGCAAATTGATATGGCAGTAGATGGAACTATAACTGCAGAGTATATTTCAGAAGAAGCGATTGCAGGTGCTGATGTAGTATTAACAATTGATTCTAATTTACAACAAATTACAGAAAATGCTTTAGCTAATAATATTCAAAAAATAGCAAGTGGAGGATTTGGTAAAGCATATGATGCAAAAGCTGGAAGTTGTGTTGTAATGAATGTAAATACAGGAGAAATTCTTGCAATGGCAAATTATCCAAATTATACACCTTCAGAGTTTGTAGGCGGAATTAGTAATGAAAATTGGGCTAAATATAGAGATGACGAAGCAAAACCATTAGTAGATAGAGCCATTCAAAATTCTTATTCACCAGGTTCTACTTTTAAAATGATAACAGCAATTGCAGGCTTAGAATCAGGAGCAATTAATTTAAATACTACAATTAATGATACAGGACAATATAAAAAATATAGAGATTACCAACCAAAATGCTGGGTATTTACGGATTATGGTAGAGGGCATGGTTGGCTTAATGTATCAGGAGCTATAGAAAAATCTTGTAATTATTTCTTTTATGAAACAGCTGATAGGATGGGAATTGATAATTTAGTTAAATATGCAAAATATTTTGGCTTAGGAGGAAAGACTGGAATTGAGCTACCAGGAGAAACAGCAGGAGTCTTATCAAGCAAAGAAACAAAACAAAAATTATATCCTAATGAAGTTTGGGGACCAGGTGATACATTACAGTCTGCTATAGGACAATTATATAATGAATTTAGTCCTGTTCAAATGGCTAGATATATTAGTATGCTTGCAAACGGAGGACACAAAATTGATGTTAGTATTGTAAAAACCATTCGAAAGGCAGATGGTACAGAGGCATCTCGAGATGAAATAAATCAATTTGTTAATGCAAAATTAGGATTACAAGAAGAAACAACAGAAGATATTTCTATTAATCAGGATTATTTAAATGCTATTTTGCAAGGTATGAAATCTGTTACAACAGATACAGAAGGAACAGCTTATGTAAGATTTAAAGATTTTAATATTAGTGTAGGGGGAAAAACAGGTTCTGCAGAGGCTCCAAATGACCAAGTTCATGCATGGTTTGTTGGATTTGCACCATTTGAAAATCCAGAAATTGCAATAGTTGTAATGGTAGAAAATGGTGGACATGGAAATTATACAGCAGAGGTAGTAAGAGATATTATGGCTGAATATTTTGGCATGAATACGCAAAATGTAGAAGAAAATATGAGTGCTACTCCTTATACAGAGGAGTTCAGATAAAAAAACATAGAGAGGTTAGGATGTTAAAATGAAAAATTGTGTTAGTATTCAATTAAAAAAAGATAAAATTATAATAAAAATACAAGAAGAGGCTGTACAAGACGAAATTGTAGAATGCCTAAAAAGAAAATTGGCAGGATTAAAAAAACTATATCAAGAAGAAGAAACTCCTATTATTGTAACTGGTAAAGTCTTAAAAAATAAAGAAGTAGATGAAATACAACAATTAATAAAATCAAAAATCGATGTAGAAGTAGAATTTGATACTCCTAAAAGTTTGGGTTTATATAGTATTAAGAAAACTTTTAATAGAGAAATTGCAATTTCAGAAACTAAATTTCATAAAGGTTCTTTACGTTCTGGACAAAAAATAGAAGTAGAAGGTAGTCTTGTTATATTACGGTGATGTTAATTCAGGTGCAGAAGTAGTTGCTTCCGATAATATTGTGGTTTTGGGAGCTTTAAGAGGATTAGCACATGCAGGAGCTAAAGGAAATAAACAAGCTATTATTGCTTGCCGGATTATTAGATGCAGTTCAAATTAGAATTGCAAATATCGTAAAAGAAATAGATACAAAGGAAGAACCATTGCATAAACAAGCCTATGTTTATACTTCGGAAAATGAAATAATAATCGAATAAAATAAAAAATCTTGGAAATTATTTTAAATATATTCCAAGATTTTTTAAGATAGTAATAAAAGAAACAGACAAATAAATAGCATTTCATCTTTTATTCCTTCTTGATATAAGATATAAAGAAGTCCTAAGATGATTAAATCATCAAGATATAATTTAATTCCTAAAACTTCTAAAATTACTTTATTGGGATTAGAGAAACCTTCAAAATGAAAACTAATAAGATTGTTTTTAGAAGGTGTTTTTTTTTGTGTGCATTGATAATTTGTATCTTCTTTTATTGAAGTTTCATTTTTTATTATGTCCTTTTTTGAAATAGAACTCAAAGAATGAGGTGGATAGTAATGGTAAGGATAATAATAGCCTAAAAATGGAAATCTAATCATTCAAAATTTGCCCTTTATTTGTATCTTTGAAAAAATCAGCCATTTTGGTAAGATTTAACAAAGTAGCATATTGATCTATTTTTTCCTTTTTACTATCACGTAAGAATGGTTTTAATGAATAGATTAAATTGCTTCTAGGATCATCTTTTTGATTCATATTATTCAATAAAGAACTAATTTTCATCATTGTATTCATATCTATTTTGCTAAAATCAAAATTATTAGAACTAGATGTACTTGTTTTCGGATTGTTTTGTGTTGATGATGAGGTAGAGGAATTTTCTGAAGAATTTTGAAATATTTTTTGAAAATTTTGGATTACTTCAGGTGAAATTTGTGAAATTGCCTCAGAAATATTTCCATTATCAACCATATCTTTAATATTTTTCATTGTATTTTCATCTAAATTTGAATTGTCCATGATATCACCTTTGAATTTAAATTTAGATTTTAAAGGAAAATCTATAACCTTTTATATGTTACATATATATGATAAAAACAAAAAAGTATGTAGAATTACTACTATTATATGTATAAGAAGAAAAAAAGTTACTAAATTTTAGCTGAATAAAGATTTAAAATTGTCTAATAAACATAAAAAGTTTAATAATTTAACATGAAAACATTGAAAAATGTGGAAAAAAGAGGTATAATGTATATTAGATTAGTATGAGATAAGGAGGAAACTATGAAAAGTAAAATTTTGAAAGTAAGTGTAATCTTACTATTAATTATAACTATGACAATGGTAAACTTTATCTATATTGGAAAAACATTTATTAGTTATGCAATAGATGACCTTAGTACCAATGTGCAAAATATAAAATTTGGTGCTTATTTTAAAGATGCTAACGAACAAAAAGTAACGCAATTACAGCCAATAACTAGAGAAGCTAACCTAATACTAGAAATAGCAGTAGAAAAAGAAGGATATTTTAATGGACAAATAGAATTACAAGAAGCTAACTTTAGATTGAAAGAACTAGTAGGAGATAATTCATTTGTCAATAAAATAGAAGGCAATACGATTACTTTAAATCAAATTAATGCAGGTTCTACTGCACAAATAGAAATTAAAGTAGAACTAATAAAAGATGAAATATTTGATAGCAATCTTTTTGAAAAAGAAAGTATATTGCAGTTAAAAGGTATTTACAAAGATAGTTCTGAAAAAGATATTTCTATTGTAGCAGATAGGAATGTTAAACTTGCTTATCCTGCTACAAATATAAATGAAGATAATATTATAAATGAGATGGAAGTCATTACAAATAAAACAATGACAATTCAAGGAGAAGAAAGAAGAGTTGTACAAGTAGCTCTTAGATTAGGATTAAAAGAAAATAACAATCCTATTGAAACAATAAAAATAGAAAATAAAGCACCTGCTGTTCAAGACAATTCTTTCCCAGATGTAGTACAAACTGTTCATACAAATATGATTACAAACTGGAAATCTAATACTAACTCTAATTCCGAAGGAACAATAACAACAATGGAATTAACAAATGCAATGCAAGATGGAAAAATAATTTGGAAAGAGCAAGGTAAAGAAGAAATTATTTTTACTTATATTGCAAAAGCAGGAAATATAATTGATAGCCAAGATATAACAGCAAAAGCAACTATTAGATTTTTTGATGGACAAGAAATAACATTAGATACTAAAACTACATTAGATGCTTCTGTAGAATTAAACAATATATTTGCAACTAAAGTGCAAAACAAAGAAAATCTTATATACAAAGGAAAACTTTATCAAGGAATAGAACGAGAATTTAAAACAGATACAACAGTATATGTAGATTTAGCAAATGCAAGTGAATATTTAGAAATAAAAGATGAAAATGGTTTTAATACAGATTCTCAAAATATAGAAAATATAACACCTGCTAATGTAATATACTTATCTACTGTTTTAAATAAAGAACAATGGTTCAAAGTTTTAGGAGAAAATGGAATAGTTACAGTATTAGACAAAAATGGAAATACAATTGCAACTATTGATAAAAATACTACAACAGATGAACAAGGAAACATTATTTTAGATTATGGACAAGGTTTAGAAAATATTGTTTTGAAAACTACAATGCCTATTAATACTGGAAAATTAGAATTAACTCATAATAAAGTATTAAAAAATAATACAAACTTAAATTTAAAACAAATGCCTTATTTTATGACAGTAGGATATGTAACAGATAATTTAACAACAAATAGGAAAGTAGAAAAAGAAAATCAAAACGTTGCTGTGGTAGAGTTAAAAGAACCTAAAACAGAAGCTAGTTTACAAATAAATAAATCAAGTTTAGCTACTACAGTTGCAAATGATTTAGAAATGAAAGTAATATTAAAAACTAATAGTGAAGCTTATTCTCTATATCAAAACCCAATAATTACAATTACTTTACCACAAGATGTTGAAACTATAGATTTAACAAAAGTGGAATTATTATATGAAGAAGAACTAAAAATAAAATCATATCATGTTGAAGGTAAAAATATTGTTATACAATTAGAAGGACAACAAACAGATTATAAAGAACAAACAGTAGAAGGGGCTCATATTTTTATTTATGCAAATGTTACATTAAATGAAAAAGCAGCTACAAAAGATGCACAAATAGTAATGAATTATACAAATCAGAAAGCAAGCCAAACTATTGAAAATATTGTAGTTCCTATTAAAGTAGAAGCACCTACAGAAATAACAGCAATATATAATATTCCAGAATTAGGTTTAGAAACAATAGGACAAGAAGAAACAAAAATAATTTCTTTACCAATAGGAGAAGAAGCAAAACAAATTACTTCTTATATTGAAATTATAAATAATAAACCATCAACTATTAATAATGTTAGTATATTAGGGGTATTTCCAACTTCTAGTACAGAAAATACAATATCAAGTAGTATTATAAATGGAATTGAAATTCAAGGAATAGATAATGCAACGGTTTATTATACTGAAAATGAAAAAGCAACAATAGATTTAAATAATGCAGAAAACGGATGGTCACAAACAATAACAGTTCCTACAAAAGTAAAAAGATATTTAATAGTAATAGATAAAATGGAAACACAAACAAGAATGAGTGCAACATATAAAACACAAATACCAGAAAATTTGGAATATAACCAAAATGCAAAACAATGGTATGAAGTTTCTTATACAGATAGTCAAACAATGACACAAAATAAAGCACTTTCTACACAAATAGAAATGACAACAGGAGTAGGTCCAAGAATAGAAGTAGCTTTAACTGGAAAAGTAGGCTCAGAAACAATACAAAATGATGCTACTGTTATGGCTGGAGAAGTAATAAAATATAAGATAGAAGTTTCTAATACTGGTTCTGAAGCAGTAACAAATGCTAAAATAACAGCTAATATACCAGAAGGAACTACTTATGTAGAACCAAAGGAAAATTATGAATACACAGGAGCTTCTTACTATAAGGAAACAGATAAAAAGATTTATGAGGAAACAATCGAAAGTATTCAACCAGGAGAAAAAATAAGTAAAGAATTTGAAGTAAGAGTTAATAAAGACATTGAAGATGGTAAACAAATAAAGTTAGATGCACAAGTAACAGCAGGAGAAGTTACAAAACAAACAAATACACTACAATATGTTACTAAATCAGGAAATATGAGAGTAAGTGTAAAACGAGTTACAGATAGAAGTACATCTCTTTATGCAGG
Organism: uncultured Clostridia bacterium; assembly: GCA_944389395.1. GTDB lineage: Bacteria > Bacillota > Clostridia > TANB77 > CAG-508 > CAG-269. Next base: position 12,632 of record CALXME010000011.1, read on the forward strand.
TGGTGTAGTACAATATTTTGCAATTATTGAAAACACTTCTCAAAATGCAATAGAAAATGTGCAAATAAAAACTAAATTACCAGAAGGTGTAACAGTAGAAAGACTTCAACTAATGACAGGAATGAAAGATCAAGACATTACAGATGATCAACTACATTCTACAACTGAACCAGTAAATTTAGAAAAAGAAATTGAAATAACAGAAGATATGTTATTAGAAAATGGAAAAGAAGAAGAAAATCTTCAAACAGAAACTTTAAATTATACAGATTCTATTTCTGTAGGTACTTTACAACCAGGAGAAGCAAAAGTATTAAGTTATGATATCGCAATTCAAAAAGAAAACACAGCAAATAATCAACTTCAATTTTCTGTTGTAGCTATTCAAAATGATAAACAATATCGTTCTAATGAATGGATAGATGAAATTAATCATTTGGATATAGGTCTAGAAATGAATTGTAATATAACAGATACTTATATAAAAGCAGGAGATAATTTAGAATATACTATAAAAGTAAAAAATAATTCTCCAGTAAGAACACAAGGTTTAGTTATTTCTGATGAAATACCAGAGGAATTAACAATAGAAAAAATAATAAAAAATGGAGAAGAAATTAGTTTACCAGAAACAAATTCTATTCAAATGGATATTACAATAGAACCTTCTCAGGAAAGCATTATTCAAATTCAAACTGTAGTAGATTATGATGAAACTCAAGAAGAGGCAGTTTCTATTGTAAACCGTGCAAGTGCTATAGTGTATGGAGAAACTGTAGCAACAACCTCAGAATTAACACATATTATAGAACCTGTAACAGAACAAGGTGATGATAATAATAATAATAATGATGTTCCTGATAATAATACTGCTACAGGAAATCGTATTATAAGTGGTGTTGCTTGGTACGATGAAAATGCAAATGGTATTAAAGAAGACAATGAAACATTGTTAAGTGGAATTATTGTTAAATTATTAAATGTAGAAACAAATCAATTTGTAAAAGATGAAAATGGAAACATTTTACAAGCAAGCACAGATGAAAAAGGAATTTACACTTTAAACCATATAGGAAATGGCAAATATGTTGTGATTTTTGAATATGATACTTCTAAATATACTTTAACAAAATACCAAGTAGAAGGAAGTAATGACACAAACAACTCTAAAGTAATGATAAATACTTTAACTGTAGATGGAACAGAACAACAAGTAGCTTCTACAGATATTATAGATATACAAAATAGTAATATTGCTAATATAAATGTTGGATTTATACCATTGAAAAATTTTGATATGAAATTAGATAAATATGTTTCAAAAATTATGATTCAAAATAGTCAAGGTACTACAGTAAAAGAATATCAAGATGAAACAATGGCAAAAGTTGAATTAGACGGAAAAGTTTTAAATGGTACAACAGTTATAATAGAATACCAAATTAAAGTTTCTAATGTGGGAGAAATTCCAGGATATGTTAAGAAAATAGCAGATTATATACCAAATGATTTAAGCTTTAGTTCAGAAATGAATAAAGATTGGTATTTGTCAGGCGAAAATACATTATATAATACAAGTCTTGCTAATACTAAGATAGAAGCAGGAGAAACCAAAACAATTACTTTAACATTAACAAAAGCAATGACAGAAAACAATGTTGGTCTTGTTAATAATACTGCTGAAATCGCAGATAGTTACAATGAATTAGGTTTAGCAGATAGTAATTCTACACCAGCTAATAAAGTACAAGGAGAAAATGATATGGGAGTAGCAAATGTTATTATTGGTATTAAGACTGGTGAAATTATATTATATTCTTCTTTAATCGGATTCGTAATTGTAATTTTAGGTGCAACTATAATTGTTTTACAAAACAAGAAGATGAAAGCAGAACAAAATAAAAGAAAAATAGACAAAATTTCTTAGGGAAAGGAGGGAGAAGAAGGATGGTAAAAATAAAAAAATATGTATGTATGATATTAATAGTAATTGCTTCTATTTTAGGATTTAGTACTATATCAAAAGGATATGAAGTAGGACAAGAAATAGGAGTTAGCTATTGGCAATATGAAGCCAGCAATAATATATTTTGTTTAGAACATGGGCAAAATTTAGTAGATACGGTTTATTATAAAATTATTTCTCATGTAAAAATCGATGGAAACCAATCTACAGACCATGAAGGTAAGACAATTAATAGTTGGTATAATGCTAAAATGGCGGGAATTCTTGCAAGTGATTCTAATAAAGAAGAAAAGAAAAATGCTATTTGGAATTTTGGTTATACATGGATGCAAAAAATAGGAAGACGACATGCAGGCTTATATTCTGGATTTGCTTCTAACACAACAGGTTCACCTACATCATTAGACCAAGAATCTACAGATTATGCAAATTCTATTAAAGAACAAAATTTAAAAATTACAGATAAAACAGATAAAAGTAAAATCAAAATAAGTAGTTTTACAGAAGGTAATACAAATTATCTTAGAGTAGGACCTTTCAAATGGGAATATGATGGAGATTTAAAAAATCTTTCTGTATATGATCAAGATGGAAAAACTATTTCTAATGTAAAGATAGGTTCTTATAAAGGAAATAAACTACAATGGGGCGGTGTAGAAAGAATTATTTCAAATAAAGGATTTTACATTGCTTTCCCATCAAATAGAGGAGTTAACAAAATTACTAAAATTTCAGCTTCTGTAACAACAAAAGTAAAAACTGTAGACATGTGGTTTTTAGAAGCTAAAAATGCAGCAAATCAAAATTTAATGATTGTAAAACCAGGAACTACAGAAAAAAATGTAAATACAGATTTACCATATGACATTTTATTACAAGGTAACTTAAAAGTTATCAAAGTAGACGCAAATTCTAATGAAATCAAACTAGAAGGTGTAGGCTTTTATATTCAAAACAAAGAAAGTGGTAAATATGTTAAACAAAATGAAGATAAAACCATAAGTTATGTAGATGACAAAACACAAGCAACAGAATTTATTACAAATCAAAACGGAGAGATTTTGATAGAGAACTTATTAGTAGGAACTTATACAGCTTATGAAACTAAAAATCCAAATTACGGATATGAAATTATAACAGATGGTATTTCTCATGATGTTGTAGCAGATAAAACAGAAGAAATTAAAATTACAAATAAAAAAGCATATATTAAGCTTTCTGGTTATGTATGGGAAGACATTATTGATGGAAAACAGGCTTATCGAAATGATTTATATCAAAATGGAGTAGGAGATACTCAAGATAAATTAGTGCAAGGAATAACAGTAAGATTAAAAGATAAATCTGGAAAAGTCATAAAAGAAACACAAACAGATAGTAAAGGAGCATATTTATTTACTGATGTATTAATTGAACAATTATCAAACTATTATATTGAATTTGAATATGATGGTTTAACATACCAACCTGTAACTCCACATTTAGATAAGGACAATGGTTCTAAAGCAGATGAAGCAAAAGCAGATAGAGTAGCTTTTAATAATAAATTTGCAGAAATTCAAGGAACTGGCGAAACAACAGGAATTGCTTTAGATGCTTCTGGAAATAAAACTTATGATTTAAATTATATTAAAGATAAATCTGCATATACATCTACTTTTGTAAAAGAACCTCAAAAATATATAATAGTGGCAACTACTACAAATGCAGGATATGATTTAGCAAGTCAATATACAGGTAAAGAAGATGAAATTAAAAATATAAATTTAGGTATTTATGAAAGAGAAAAACCAGATTTAGCAGTAATGAAAGATGTTCAAAATGCTAAAGTTACTATAAATGGATATGAACACACTTATCAATATGAGCAAAGATTCCAAAATCAAGGAGAATATGGTGATGGATTTAATGTAGGTGTAAAATTCGGTAATAAATATGGTACTATGACATATACGAGAGCAATTTATAAATCTGATATAGAATATAAACCACAAGATGCAAGTAAAGAATTAAAAGTATATATCACTTATCACATAAAAATAGGAAATCAATCTACAAATCTATCAGGAAGAGCAAATAGTATTATAGATTACTTTGATGCAAGATATAATATTACTAAAGTAGGTAATGGTTTAGACGAAAATGGAAATATTACAGGTGAATTAAAATATTCACAACCTGAAAATTATAACGCAGATTATAAAAAAGTAATTATATATAATACACAAATAGTAGAGGCACAAAAAGTACAAGATATTTATATTCAATTTGAGTTAAATAGAGATGCAGTTTTAGCTGTTATGAATGACCAAGAAACATTAGATAATGTTGTTGAAATGAATTCTTATACAAGTTTTGATAGAGATGGAAATATTTATGCAGGAATAGACTTAGACTCAAACCCAGCTAATACTGTTCCAGGAGATAAAACAACTTATGAAGATGATACAGATTCTGCACCAGCATTAAAATTGGAATTGACAAATGATAGAGAATTAACAGGAAAAGTTTTCTTAGATGAAACAAATCCAGAATTATTAACAGCACAAGTAAGAGAAGGTGATGGAGAATATAAAGAGGGAGAAAAAGGTATTAGTGGTGTAGCAGTTACTTTAAAAAATACAGCTGGAGATATTGCACAAATTTATGATGAATCAACACAACAATGGATAGAAGCAAAAGACATCATAACAGATGAAAATGGAGATTTTGCAATTAGAGGTTATGTACCAGACGAATACATTTTAACATACACTTGGGGAGATGATACCTATACAATCCAAAACTATAAAGGAACAATTTATAAAGATAAAGAAAGAGCTAATAATCCAGAATGGTATAAAACAGAAACACCAAGATATTCAGATGCAATGGATGAATGGGAATTAAGAAATCAAATAGACAAGCAAACAGCAACAGGTGTAATAGAAGGAGAAACATTAATTACTAAAATGAATTCAAATACTCCAATGATGAGATTTGGTGTAGAATATGAAAGTACAATTACAGATAATAGCTTAGAATATGAACTTGATGAAAATGGAAATATTAAGAAAGACGAAAATGGATATGTTGTTAGAAAAGATTCTTTCTTATACAGAGTGAAAAATATAGACTTTGGAATTGTAGAAAGACCAAGACAAGAATTAAAATTAGACAAACATGTTAAAAACGTAAAAATAGTATTACAAAATGGTTCAGTTTTATTAGATGCAACAATTAATGAAGAAGGAAAACTAGAAGGACAGATTGATGGTGTTACAGGAGGACCAGAATTAGGATATGTAAAAGCAGAAGTAGATAGTGAAATACTTCAACAATCACATATTGAAATTACTTACGAAATAGTAGCAACTAATGCAAGTGAATATGACTATGTTTCTGAAAATGGTGAATATTACTTCTACGGAAAAGAACAAGCAGGAGAAAATATAGGCGAATTAATAAAATTAGAAGTAGGAGAATTGAGAGATTATTTAGACGAAACAGCCGTATTTAAAGATGAGCAAGATGGTATTTGGCAAATTGATACAGAAGATAATTCTGTAGAAGGTAGAAATGCATTTGTTACACAAACACTTAGTGGAAAGGCTTTAGCACCAACAGAACAAGCAAATGTAGAAATAACAGCTACTAGAGAATTAGCAAATGCAGATGAAATAGAATTCAATAACTTGGCAGTAGTTACTAAATTAAAAATAACATATACACATGATGTACCAGAATTTTACGGACCAAAATTAACACCACCAGAAGATCCGGCAGAACCAGTTACAGTAACACCACCTACAGGTGGAAATCAAAATTATTTAATACCAATTTCTATTGGATTAAGTACATTGGTAATTTTAGGTGCAGGTGTATGGCTAATAAAGAAAAAGGTTTTAAATAAATAATACTCAAAAAAGCATTTTTAGAAGAAATTCTAAAGATGCTTTTTTAGTATATATGGAATTTTGTATAAATATTACGGCAATCAGTATTTGCTATTATAAAAAAAGAATATTATATATGTGTAAAAAAAATTGTTACAAATTTTTAAAATAAATTTAATAAAAATGTGATTACCCTTTTTAGAAGTGAAATCCGTAATGATAATTAACAATAATGTTTGTAATATTTTCTATATTTAAAATATGAGGTGTTTTTTGTATTATAAAAGGATGCTATAATTTAAAATAGAAATAATGTCGAAGAAGGAGAACTGGTATGAAAAGAAAGTTAGAAAAGATTGTTCTTGTTATTTTAATTATTCAAACTATGATTTTGGGAAATTTTATGTTTGTATTAAATAGCATTGTTAAAGCAGTAAATGAAGAAAACAAACAAAATGCTAGTACAGAACAAGTTGAACAAGAAAATATGGATAAACAAAAGGAAGAGAATGTTTGGTTAGAACAAAGAATATTAACAAACAAAATATTTAATAAAGAGGATAAAAACTATAGAATTATGCAATTGCAATTAGAAACTATATTTCAGGAATACCCATCTCCTATAAAAGACTCATACTTGGAACTACAAGCACCAAAATTAAAAGATGGTAATTATCCTGTTATGGTAATTGTTGAAACTCCAGAAACTTTAGCAACAAATGGAAAACTTATAACAGAAGAGGAGTATCAATATGATTCTTCTAATGGGATAACTAAAATAGCAATAAATAATCCAGAACAAGATGGGAAAGTTGTTTGGAATAAAACAGGTGTGGATAAGTATGTGGTTACTTACATATTTAATAGCATTGATATTGTAGAAGAAGCAACTTTAAATACGAATTTAAAGTTATCTTTATATGATGAAAATAATACACAGATTACAAAAACAAATGAGATACAAATCACACCACAAGAAATAGATGGTATAGTAGAAGTTAATGTTACTAATTTGGAAAATGAGATATATAAAGGTAAATTATATCAAGGAATAGATAGAGAAATTTCTGAAAATATATCATTACAAGTAAATTTATTAGATAATATAGATAAAATTATAATACAAGAAGATTTTTCACAAATGAATTTGTCTAATATTTATACAAAAAATATAGAAGTAGAGAGAGAAACTTTAAAAAATATTTTAGGAGAAAAAGGAAGTATAACTATTATTGATAAATTTACAGGTCAGCAATTAGGTAAAATAGATAATGAAAATAATATATTTCAATTACCAGACAATATTTCAGAAATTATAATCGAAACTAGTAAGCCTGAAAAAACAGGAGTAATAAAACTAAAAACAACAAAAGTAATAAAGAAAAACGAAAAAGAAATAGTAAAATCGATACAAGACATGAGATATTGTTTGAATACATTTTATATGCAAGGAGATATTCAAAGTAATTTAGCTAATACATCTAGTTTGATAAAATTATTAGAAACACAAACTTCAGCTTCTTTGCAAATTAATAAAACTGATTATTCAGCAATGATAACAAATGAAAACGTAGAAATTAAGGTTGTTTTAAATAGTAATAATGAAAAATATGAATTATATAAAAATGCATTTATTAAAATTACATTACCAGAAGAGTTTGAGAAAATAGAAGTTACTTCTATTAAATTATTAGACGAAGAAGAACTTTATATAAAACCAGGAACAGCTAGATTACAAGGCAATGTTATCTCTATGGAGCTAGCTGGTGAGCAAACTGCTTATAAAGAACCATCTATTAATGGAGCAACGATTATTATTACAGCCAATTTAACAACTAGTAAAAAACAAAAAAATGTAAATAAACAAATTACACTAGAATATACAAATGAGAATGCACTTCATTATGCTGATAATCAAAATTATGGAAAAGAAACCAAAGACATTAAAATTACATCTTATGCTAATATTATTACTACAAATCAAATAGAAGAATATGATTTAGAAGTTATTAATAATGAAGGTAGTAATACAGCAACATTACCTATAAAATCAGAAGATAAACAATTCACTGTATCTTCAGAAGTTATTAATAATGAGCAATCAACAATAAAAGATGTAAAAATATTGGGTTCATATCCAACTGAAAATACTGTATCAGAAAATACGATAAAAGCATTAGTAGAGCCAATACAAGTGGAAGGTATTGATTCTACAAGAGTAAAAGTTTATTACACAGAAAATGAAAATGCTAATACAGATTTAACAGATGATAAAAATGACTGGAAAGAAACAATGCATGATAGTGAAAATGTAAAGAAATATATGGTAGTAACAGATCAATTGACAGAAGAAGAAAATTTGAATTTTTATTATAATGTACAAGTTCCAGAAAACTTAGATTATAATAAAACATTAAACGAGGGTTATGAAATCTACTATACAGATGAGAATACTATGGAAAAAAACGTCAGAGTTAAGAGTTTGAAATTAGAAACGGGAAAAGGACCAGTAGTAGATGTAAAATTAAATGCTAAAATGGGTGGACAAGATGTATCTACTGTGCATGAAGGAGAAACAATTTCTTATGAAATAACAGCAGAAAATACAGGGACAGAAGCGGTAACAGATTTACAATTAATAGGTAGTGTACCTGAAGGAACTGTTTTTGTGACAGAAAGGCAAATTGTACCAGGAGAAAATTCTGATTCTATCCAAGAAGGACTTGTGGAAGATGCTAATAAAAAAGAAGTAAATTATGAAAATATACAATTGCAACCAGGAGAAAAAGTGACAAAAACATATCTTGTTAAAGTAAAAACAGGTATAGTGGATACAGTAAATAAGATATCTAATACTATTCAAGCTAAATATGGAGATGTTGTAAAAAATTCTGAAACAGTAGAAAATAGTATCGAAAAAGGGGAGCTTTCTTTAGAAATATTACCAGTTGACTGTTTTAACGATGAATTAGAAGTAGGTTCTTATTATCGTTATGGTGTTTTAGTAAAAAATATAACAAATACAAAGTTAGAAAATATAAAGTTGAATTTTGAATGTGAAAATATAAAAATCGAAAGTATAATGTACACAGATACTGATGGAGCAGTGACCGAATTACCAGAAGTAACTGAATATACAATTCCTTCTATTGATGCAGGTAGTTTTGAAAAAATTTATTTTTCAATATATGTAGAACCTTTTACAGATGCCCAAACTAAAGAAGTTGTTATAGCTACAACAGCAACGGTAAATGATACAAAATATTTTTCAAACGAGAGAAAAATAAATATAACAAGTGTTTTAGGAGAGGTTTCTATTACTTCAGAAACAGAAGGACAATATATAAAATCTGGAGAAGAGGTTGTTTATCAAATTAAAGCAACCAATTCTGGAATTCAAGGACTACCTTTTATCACAATACAAGATACTATTTCAGAATATTTAGAAATAGAAAGTGTAGAAGTTGATGGAGTATTGTTACAAGAAGGAGAATATGAGATATTACAAGATTTAGAAAGCACAAATTCTGTTTTAACAATTGAAGATTCTTTAGACGTAGGACAAACGAAGACATATACAGTTAGAGGTTATGTATTAGATGATTTACCAGTATTTACAGAAGTACAAGAAGTTGTAAACAAAGTAGTTATGTATGCATATTCAATGGAAATTGCTAATGCACAAATAATACATTTATTAGATATTACACCAGAGGAAGAACCAGGAGAAAACCCGGATGACAACCCAGACGACAACCCAGACGATAATCCAGATGATAATCCAGACGATAATCCAGACGACAACCCAAGTGAAGAACCATCAGAAGAACCAGATGATGAAATTGTTTATAAATTAGTGTCTGGTATTGCTTGGTTAGACCAAGACGAAAATGGTAAAAAAGATACTAATGAACCACTTTTACAAGGAATTTCAGTAAAAGCTTTTAATATAGAAACAAATCAGTATCAGGTAGACAAAGATGGAAATCAAATACAAGCAACTACGAATGGCAATGGAATATATACTCTAAGCTTGCCACAAGGAAAGTATATTTTAATATTTGAATATGATAACGAAAAATACATGTTAACTACTTTTGAACAAACTAATGTATTAGATGAAGATAGCTCTAAAGTTATTAATAAAAATGTTACAATAGATGGAACTGAAGTAAATGTAGATACAACAGAAGTTATTACAATTGAAAATGATAATATATCTTATATTAATATTGGTTTAAAAAATCGTAAAATATATGACATGAAACTTGAAAAAACAATTTCAAGGGTAATAGTCCAAAATTCTAACGGAACCCAAGTGGTAGAATATCAAAATGCTAATTTTGCTAAAGTAGATTTGGATGCAAAATTATTGAATAGTACAAATGTTATAGTAGAATATAATATTAAAGTGACAAATGAAGGAGAAGTACCTGGTTATATTAGGACAATAGTAGATTATATGTCACCAGAGTATAAGTTTAGTTCAGAACTTAATAAGGATTGGTATCAGGTAGATTCTAATTTGTGCAATAGTAGTTTATCAAATGAAAAGATAAATCCTGGCGAGAGTAAAGAAATAACATTAACATTGACAAAACAAATGACAGAAAACAATACAGGAACTGTAAATAATTTGGCAGAAATAGCAGAAAGTTATAATGAGCAAGGATTTAAAGATATTGATTCAACAGAAGGAAATAAGGTTCAAGGAGAAGACGATATGGGTTCAGCAGATTTACTTCTAAGTATTAAAACAGGACAAGTTGCTACTATCTTATTTGTTGTATTTATTGGCATAGCTATTGTTGGAACAGTTGCTTACATTATTATCAAAAGAGTAAATAAAAGGATATAATAGAAAGGAGGAAATAAAAAAATGAAAAAATTAAAGAGAAATATTTTGATTTTTATTAGTTTATTGATAGCCTTCTTTGTATTTATTCCTAATGTTTCAGATGCAGCTTCTTATAGTCGTTTATCTGATATGATAGAAGATAAGGGAAATGCCGAAGGAAAAACTGTTGATGTTTCATTTAGTACATTAACTAATAATAATAATAAAACTTTATATTGTATCCAACACGGAATAGGTTTTACTAGAGCGACTTATAAAGTAAAACGATATATTCATATAGAGGGAAATGTTGCCAAAAACAAAAATGGAGTAAAAAAATCTAGTCGTTATAATGGGGTTTTAGGATATGTAATAGCTAAAAAACAAGGTTTTGGAGATGGATTCCCTAATTATACAGCAGCTCAAATAGTTATTTATCATATTATTAATAATTGGTTTTCTACAGTTGGAAGTGATTTAGGTGTAAATATGAGTTATTCAGGTAATAATGAGTTGGAAAACTTAAATCAACCACTTTACAAACACGGTGCAGAATTATATGCCGAAGCTTGGGATGATTATGCTAATGTGATAGGTACTGCTACTACCAATGTATCTATGGTAGATAAAACATCTAAAAATGCAACTAGTAAAAAAATAGGTATACAAAATGTTATAGAAAATAATGTAGAATATGTTAGAGCAGGACCTTTTAAATATCAATATAGTGCAGGTACAATGTCTTCTATTACAGTGAGAGATCAAAATGGAAAAAATCTTAGTGTTGTTTTAGAACAAAAGAAAAATAATACTTATCAAAAAATAAATGCAAGCAATATTAGGAGTAATGGAAGTTTCTATATTAAATTTAAAGCAAGTGATTGTGTTACAAAACTTACAGTAATACCACAATTAAAAATAACTTCTTCAAAAATATATTCTGCAGATTTGTGGTTTTTACAATCTAATAATGGACAAAACTTATTGTATACACAAACTAGTTCAGCTGACTTTCCTACCAAGAATTTTAATTTTACTTATAGTTTGACAAGTGCAGTAGCAATAGAAAAAGTAGATATGAGTAATAATAATGTAAAATTAAAAGATGTACAATTTATTATTAAAAATCTTTCAAATAATAAATTTGTAAAAGTAAATTCTAATGGTATTATTACATTTGTTGATGAAGCTCAAGCACAAGTATATAAGACTGGTAGCGATGGTAGAATATATGTGGGAAATTTGCCAGTAGGACCTTACCAATTTATAGAAAAATATAATCCAAATAAAGGATATGAAAATAATGTCGGAGTCACGTCAAGTAAAATATATGCTAATCCTCATTTTGCAGTAAACGGACAATACATTAAAGTGTATAATTTATTAGGATTGGACGAACCAGATAAGGTAAATTATGGTTTAGTAAAATACATAAAAGATACAACCAAACCAATACAAGGAGTAAGATTTAAAGTTTGGGTAAAACCAGAATCAGAACCAGGAAGAGAACCACAAACTTCAGATAGTAAATATTGGACAAATGGAAATTATACAGGGGCATCACAATTTGCAAAAGACTATTTAGCATGGGCAGAGAAAAAACAAAAATATGACCTTTATAAAGAATATAGTGCAAAAATAGATGGAGAATACACAACAAATGCAAACGGACAAATATCTTTTTCAAATTTACCAGATATTTTAACATATTATGCACAAGAAATAGGATTACCAAGTGATAAAGAAGACTATTTCGACATTGATAATCCATCTACTGTAACATTAAAACCAAGCACTACAACTACATTTACAGATACAAGAATTGCAATAGACTTAGAAGGATTTGTATGGCAAGAAGAAGGGCAAGGAAAACAACATACAACAAATAATCTATATGATGCAGGAAAAGAAAGACTAGTTTCAGGAATAAAAGTAGTATTGAAAAAAGATGGTACAGAAGTAGATTCTACAACAACAGATTCACAAGGTCATTATGAATTTAAAAAGTTAAAAGTAGAGGATTTAGAGCAATATGTAGTAGAATTCGAATATAATGGAATGAAATATTATTCTATTCCAACAATGGTCGATGAAGAAAATGGTTCTAAAGCATCTGATTTAGAAAATATGAGGGAAGATTTAAATAATCGATACAATACAATAGATAAAAATCAAGAAACAAACGCAAGTGACACAACAGGTGTAGACTATAATGTTTCAGACTATAAAAGTGAGATTGTGTATACTCCAAATGATGATTATGCACAACCAAAATATAATTTAAGAGCATCTACAGATGGAATTTGTGATTTATCATCTAACAAATTCTATAATCCTGCTAATGATTATATTTATAATATCAATTTAGGTATTAAAGAAAGAGAACAACCAGACTTAGCATTAACAGAAGATATCGATAGGGTAGAAATATCATTTAATGGTACATCACATACTTTTAAATATGGAGAAAGAACAGAGGCTGTATTGGAACAAGTTTCTGATAATATGACAGAAAAATTTGAAGGAAATTATGCAAATATGTCTTATACAAGAACATTATTCCCTTCAGATATTGCACATCCATCTGATGGTTTAGAAGTAAAAGCTGTTTATAAAATAGGACTAGAAAATCAAGCAACAACATTAACAGGTATTGTCAATGAATTTAAATTCTATTTTGATGATGGTTATGAGATAACTTCTACTGAAATCGAATTATCAAGAAGTTATAGTGAAAATAAGATAGATAATATAGATGTTCAAAATGGTTTTGCAGTTGTTAAAGTAAATCAAAATACTCAATTATCAGCACAAACAAGACAATATGTTTATATTGTAGCTAAAGTAAAAACTAGTACAATGGAAGAATTATTAATAAGAAATACATCCAATGCTATTACTTTAAATAGTGTTGCAGAAATTACATCTTATACTACTTTAGAAGATGGAAAACCAATCGCAGGAGTAGATGTAGATTCAAGACCGGATAGTGTAGATATTAATAATTTGAAGACTTTTGAAGATGATACAGATAGAGCACCAGGATTTAACTTAATGTTACAGGAAGAAAGATTAGTAAGTGGAACTGTTTTTGAGGATAAGGCTGTATATACACAAGAACAACAAGAACAAGGAAAAACAGAAGAAGCAATAAACTCAGGAGAAGAAAGAAAAGGTAATGGGTATTATGATGACGGAGAACCTAAATTAGATAATGTTGCAGTAAGATTAACAGATACAAATGGAAACACAGTTGATAGATATGATTTGGAAACAAATCAATGGGTTCCAGCAGAAACAACGACAGATGAAAACGGTAATTATACAATAGATGGAATTATTCCTGGTTCATATCAAATAAGATATACTTGGGGAGATCAAGAATACTTAGTAGAAAATTATAAAAATACAATTGTAGACGAAAATACTTATCAAGCTAAATTAGCAGATGAATATTGGTATAGTGATGCTTTCAAGTCTAGTCATAATGAAACAGGTGTAAGATATTCTGATGCATTAGATGATAGAGAATTAAGAAATCAAATAGATGAGCAGTCTAATGATATGAAATATCAAACATTAACAGATATAAAACAAGGAAATAGTAAAATGACATCTATAACTCCAAACTTTAGAGTGAACTATGAATATAGTCAGCATAATGAAGAGGTTACAAGTTTTTATAATACAGAATATACAGTAACAACAGATTATAAAGATGGTTGGACTGTAATGATTAAAGCCGATAATTATAACAATAAAATTAACGAAATAGATTTAGGAATTATTAGAAGAGCAAAACAGGAATTAAAATTAGATAAGCATGTAAAAAGATTGCTTGTAACATTACAAAATGGTCAAGTATTGATAGATGCTAATGTAGTAGAAAAAGATGGTGTTTATCAATTAGAAAATAATGTAGAAGATACAGTTTATATACCAATTTCAAATGCTTCTGCCGGAATGTTGAAAATAGAAAGTAATAATGAAATTATTCAATCAGCTAATTTAAATGTTACATATCAATTTGATATACGTAATATAGGAGAAGTAGAATACTTAACAGAGGAATACTATAATTATGGTAAACTTCCAGCAACAGAATCGGAAAGAGAAGCAACAGTAGTAAAATTAAAACCAGAATCTATGATGGATTATATGGATAATGCAAAAATTATATTACAAACAGAAGAGTGGACAGTATTAGAAAAACCATATCAATTAGTAGAAAATGGATTACTTTCACCAGATGTTGAAGATGGTGTAAATAGTGTTCAAAAAGTAATGCAAATAGATAATATGATGAAAGATGAAAATGCTTATTTATCACCAATAGGAATGCAAAATTCAAGTACTACTACAATAGAAATGGAAGTTTCTAGATTGTTATCTCCAACAGAAGAATTTGATGTGGGAAATGATGCTGAATTAATTAGAACTGTAAAAACAGGTGGAGCTATTTTAATAGCAACACATGGAAATTATGACCCTGTAAATACACCACAGGAACAAAGAGAAAATGATGATTCTACAGCAGAAGGTATTGTTTTAACAGATCCAACAGGTGAAAATCGTGATTACATTATTTTAATTACGGTAGGAATTACAGCAATGCTCGTACTTGGAGTTGGAATTATTCTTATTAGAAAATATGTATTGAAATAAATGAAAGAGCTAATTAGCTCTTCTTTTTTTCGAATGGATATTGCAATTTTTGCTATTGTGTAATAAAATAAAAGACATATAAAAGCTAAAAAAGAAAATAAAAATAGATAGATATCATAAAATGTAAAAAACTTTTTATCGATAACTTACCAAAAAAGACAAAAACCACAAAGGACAAGTTGTAAAATGATGCTATTAATGTGAAAGAGGTGGTAAGGATGTTTCAAAATTTAGGAGAACAAACAATAGGAAATGTTACTCCAAGGATGAAAAATAAAAAAATTACTATGTTTGCAAATATATTTACTAAACAATATATCATTTTATATGTCATTTCTTTTATGACATCAATGGTTGGATTGACAGGAGATGTATCTCCTTTTAGTTTAAGTATGCTCGCAGTTTGCTTTTCAAATTCTATTCCACTATTAGGAATTGTAATAATTTCATTAGTAGGAAATTTAGTTCGATTTGGTGTAGAAGGTGCATTAAGTTATTTATTAACAGTATTAGTTATGATTGTAACTTTATTTATATTGAAGCCAAAATATAATGAAGAAGAAAGAAATGAAAAAATACAAGTTGGAAAAAATATATTTATTGCAACATTGATAGTGCAATTTGCAAAAACTTTTATGAGCACGTTTACTATTTATGATGTATTAGTAAATATTACATTTGCCATTATAGTATATGTTTTTTATAAAATATTTGTTAATTCTATGGTAGCTATAGAAAACTTCCAAGAAAAAAAAGCATTTTCCATAGAAGAAGTTATAGGAACAAGCTTATTGTTATCTATTGCTGTTAGTTGCTTTGGTGATTTCTCAATATTAGGTTTTTCTATTCGCAATGTGATTAGTATTTTTATAGTATTGGTATTAGGATGGAAAAATGGAATTTTAATAGGGACTACATCAGGAGTAACAATTGGAGTAACATTAGGAATTATTACACAAACAGAACCAATTATGATAGCGGCTTATGCTATTTCTGGAATGATAGCAGGTATTTTAAATCGTTTTGGAAAAATAGGAGTAATTGTAGGGTTTGCATTAGGAAATATTGTATTAGCATACATTTCTAATGGATATACAGTAGAATTAATACATTTTAAGGAAATTTTATTAGCTTCTGTTGCATTACTTGCATTACCAAAAAATATTTCTATAAATGTAGAAGAATTTATAGGAAATTCTAAATTTTTACCATTAGGAAAGGAAAGAACTTTACAAAATACTAAACAAACGGCTGAAAGATTAGAAAATGTATCTAAGACCATTGCACAAATAGCAAAAAATTACCAAGATGATAATAAGATAGATGAAGAAGCAAGAAAAGAAGAAAATAAACAAATATTTATTACAGAATTATTAGCTGAACTAGAATCTTACCAAGAAAATTTATTATATGAAGATATCAGCAATACACAAGGGGAAATAATAGATAAGATTTTTCAATATTTGTTAGACTATCAAGAAATAGACAGAGAAGCACTTTTAAAAATATTTGCAGATTGTAATAGCTATATTGTAGGATTTGATGATAAAGAAGTAAGTCAGTACTTAGAAGAAAATATTAGCCAAATGATAAGTGTTATAAATATAGCATATAAAATTAGCAAATCTAATTTCGTATGGCAAAAGAAAATGGAAGAAAACAAAAAAACATTAGAAACTCAATTAAAAGGTGTTTCTAAGGCTATTTCTGGTATTGCAAAAGAAATAGAAGAAAAAGGTAAAGAAGAACCTCAATATACTAGACAAGAAAAAGAAGTAATTGCCATTTTACAACAAAAAGATATAGAAGTAGAAGATTTGACTATTAGAAAAGAAGGAAGATATTTTATTGATATTTATGCAAAACCTAAAGTAGATATTCCATTTACAGAGGAAATTTTGACTAAAATTTTGAAAGAACCTATTATTTGGAACGAAGAAGCAAGTCAAGGAGAAAGAATGAGCTTTTTGTCAGACGATAAATTCGTGTTAGGAATAGGGATGGCCGAAAGTTATAAAAGCCAAAATATTGTTTCTGGTGACAGTATGCTCCAGATTCGTTTAAAAGATGGAAAATATTTAGTAGCATTAAGTGATGGTATGGGAACTGGAAAGCAGGCAAATGAAAGTAGTACAAAAGCTTTAGAACTACTAGAAAATCTATTACTTTCTGGATTTGACAAAAATACTTCTATAGAATTGCTCACAGCTAGTTTAATACAACAAAATACAGAAATGTTTGCTACTTTAGATATTGCAATTATAGATTTATATCAAGGCAATATTGAAATGATGAAAAGCGGTGCTTGTCCGACTTATATAAAACACAATAAAAAAGTACAATTAATAAAATCTGCATCTTTACCAGCTGGAATTGTAGAACAATCTAATTTACAAGTGTTTGACAGAGAGATTGAAAATGGAGAAATTTTATTAATGTGTACAGATGGTATTTTAGATTCTAACATTGAGTATAAAAATAAAGAATTATGGGTGAAATATTTGTTAGAAGATATAGAAACTAATAATACTAAAAAAATAGCAGATTTAGTTTTAAACGAAGCAATTGATAACAATTTTGGTAAAGCAAAAGATGATATGAGTGTTATTGTATGTAAATTTTTAGAAAAAAATTAAAATAGGGGGAAACAAAAAAGCATGAGCAAAGGTAAAAGATATGAAGAACCAAAATTAAATATAAAAAAAGTAATAGCTGTTATTGTGGCAATATTAGTTATTATTATGTTTGTATTTATTATAAAAGATATTTTACAAAAAGAACAAGATACAAACACAGGAAATATTAGTAGTTTGAGTTATTTTGCGAGTTTTTATGATAATAAATGGGGAGTTATTGATTCTAATGGCAATACAGTAATTGAACCTTCTTACCAAGAAATGCTCATTGTTCCTAATAATAAAAATGACATTTTCTTATGTACTTATGATGTTAATTATGATACTGGAGAATATAAAACAAAAGTCTTGAATAGTAAAAATGAAATGATTTTTACTCAATATGATAAAGTAGAAGCGATTGCTAACCAAGATAAGAATCAAAATTTATGGTATGAAGAAAATGTTTTAAAAGTACAAAAAAATGGAAAATATGGGATAATTGATTTTGATGAGAAAGAAATTTTACCAATAGAGTATGATAGTATTAGTGTTATTTCTGGAATTAAAAATGCTATTTTAGTCCAAAAAAACGGAAAATACGGAGTGGTAGATGAAAAGGGAAAACAGTTGACAGACATTGCTTATACAGAGATTAGACCATTAGGAAAAGATAATAAATCAGGTTTTATTGTAAAAGATGAACAAGGAAAATATACTATAATAGATTACTCTAAAAATCAAGTATTAACAAATCAATATGAGGGTATTGAAGCGGTTTCTGGAAATGATTTATATGTAGTAGTAGAATCAGGAAAACAAAAATTAATTAAAAAAGATGGAACAGAAGTATTAAAAGATGGATTTGATAAAATAACAGCTATTTTAAAAACAAGTGAAGCAGGTGTTATTTATCAAAAAGCTGATAAATTTGGTGTGATGGATTTAACAGGAAAAGTAATAATAGATAGTACTTATGACTTTTTACAAGAAGCAAAACCAGGCATTTTTATTGCTAGTAAAGATAGTAAATTTGGGATAATAGATAGTAATGGACAAGAGAAATTACCATTCCAATATCAATCTATTAATTATCAAGAAGCAGCAGATTTTTATATTGCAGAAGATGATTCTTTCCAAGCTAATATAATAGATAATAATTTTACAGTAAAACAAACAGGAATTTTAATTGAAGTTGATTCTGATAGGGGTTATATAAAATTAAAACAAGGAGAAGATTATAAATATTATAATTTTAAATTTGAGGAGAGAGCTCAAACAGAAATTTTAACAAATAATACATTATTCGTTAGCAAAAAAGATGATAAATATGGTTTTGTCGATAAAGATGGAAATGTGATTGTAGATTATTTATATGATGATGTAACAAGTCAAAATGTTTATGGTTTCGCTGGTATTAAAAAAGATGGAAAATGGGGAAGTATTGATAATAAGGGAAATGTGATTATAGAACCAACTTATAATTTAGATAATTATTTGCTAGTAGATTTTATTGGAAGATGGCATTTAGGACAAGATATTAATATGAATTATTATAACCAATTAGATTAGTAAAATAAATAAGTTAAATAAAGGAATAAAGGTGATAAAAATGGAACTAAAGATAAATTACCAATATACATATTTTATACATCCTTTTGTAATTAAAGAGGGAAAATATCAAAAATATATGTTAAAAATGTTAAGAGATAAAAATTGTTTTTTAAAACGATTTGAAAAAGAAAAGGATTTGAAATTGTATCAATATTTTACTCCTAAAACAAGAGAGTTTCTATTTTCTAGTTTTAGTTTCACAAATGCTAAATATGCAAAATTTGAAGAACTGCCAATAGAAACTAGAGCAGGAATATTAGCTAAATATCCTTGTACTATTTTTGAATATCGATTAGAAAAAGATATTCAAGGGAAAACAAGTCCTGAAAATGGTATTTTCTTTCATATTCAAAAGATAGAAATAATTTGCTTTTCTACAGGAATTTGTTTTTTATCTTTAAAAACAAATATGGAAGGTACACAAAGTTTTTCAGATTTATTAAATTTTAACTACAAATTTAGAGATATTTATCAAGAAAATCATACTTTAAATAATTATGATAATATTAGAATTCAAACAGATAGTTTTGCTAGTGCGGATAATTTTATAGAATTAATTAATCGTATTACAGGTTCTCCTATTGAGGCAATGAAATTAGATATTGATACAGAAAGATTTTTAACTTATTCTTATGTTTGTATTGGGCACGAAGCATGGAATAATAATGAGCAATTTGCTTCTATAGAGCATAACTTTGTGAAATATGCTAATGTTTTACCAAATGACACAGTTGCTAATCTGAAATATGATAATCTTATTTCGTTTTCAAAGTGGAAATATGCTAAAATGGGAATGACTAAGCAAGGTGTTGTTTTAATGACATCTTCTCACGATATGAATAATTATACTATATTACCAGTAGAATATGAGAATGCATATTTGTATACATATCTTCTTGCATTATATCAAAAAATCTATTTGAAAAAACTTAGCTTAGAATTCAAGCAAGCTTCTAAAATGAAGTCTACAAGAAAAAAATTTATTTCTTTTGCAAAAAAATTATGGATTTATGAAATTACTGAAGATGAAACTGGTAATATGTTGTATCATAAATTGAAAGAAACGTTAGAATTAAATGAACTATTTTATAAAGTAAAAGGAGAATATGATATTTATTATAAAGAATTAAACATAGAAAAAAATAAAAAGGCAACTTTTGTGATAGCTCTTATATTAGTTGGTTCTCTTATTTTTAATATTTTAAATTTTATTTTATTGTCAAAACAGTAAAACATACTTTATATTGTAAGATAGCTAGAGAGGATGGAAACAAAATGCAAGTGACTTGTGGAACAGATATCATAGAAATTAATAGAATACAAAAAAGTATAGAAGAAATGGGAGAAAGATTTTTGGAAAGAGTATATACACCTCAAGAAATTGCTTATTGCGAAAGTAAAAAAATGCAAAAATATCAGCACTATGCTGCTAGATTTGCGGCAAAAGAAGCGGTATTTAAAGCACTTTCAGAACAATTAAAAGATAAATATGCAATTGAATGGAGAAATATTGAGGTACTAAACACTTTACAAGGAAAACCTAAAATTGATTTACTAGGAATAGAAATTCCTAGTATTAAAAGTATGGATTTGAGTATTTCTCATTGCAAAACTTATGCTGTTGCTAATGTGGTAATGTTAATAGACTAAAGGGGAGAAGAGATGGAATTTTTAGATAGTCATGCACATTTAGATGATGATGCATTTGAAGGAGATAGAGAACAAGTTATTTTAGAAATAAAAAAAGCAGGGATTACAAAAGTAATTTCTGCTGGTTATAGTTTGGAAGGTTCTAAAAAAGCAATTGAACTTTCAAAAAAATATGATTTTATAATGGCAACATGTGGTATTTCTCCTAATGATATTCCACAAACAGAAGAAGAATTGTGGAAAGTTTTAGAACAAATAGAAGATTTAGTTAAAAATAATGATAAAGTTCTTGCCATAGGAGAAATTGGCTTAGATTATCATTGGAATAAAGAAAATATTGATTTACAAAAGTTAGCTTTTGTAACACAAATAAAAATGGCAAATGAATTGGGAAAACCTATTGTAATTCATACTAGAGAAGCAGTAATGGATACCATTACTATCTTAAAAGAAAATAAAGTAGAAAACAAAGGTGTTTTCCATTGTTGTCCTCTTAATAGAGAATTAGTTAAAGAAGCTTTACAGCTGGGATTTTATATTTCTTTTGCAGGTCCTGTTACTTTTAAAAACTCTAAAAATGCAAATGAAATTATTCAGATGGTCCCATTAGATAAAATTTTGATTGAAACAGATAGCCCATATTTATCTCCAGAACCTTTTAGAGGTAAAAGAAATGATTCACGAAATGTGAAATTAGTTGCTCAAAAAATAGCAGATGTCAAAAATATTACTTTAGAAGAGGTTGCCAATATTACATTTGCGAATGCAAAAAAGATATTTCAAATAAAAGATTAATTTTATTTGAAATATCTTTTTGATTAAAGATGTTTTATTATTTTATATTTCTTAATGCTTCAATTCTATCTTCTATACTAGGGTGTGTAGACCAAATGCTACTTGTTTTCTTTTTTCCTTCTTTTGTATTTTTCTTAAATGGATTAACAATATACATATTAGCAGTAGCACTGTTGGCAGTTTCTAATTGATTAGGGTCAGAATCTAATTTTTGTAGAGCAGAAATTAAACCATCTGGATTTCGAGTTAACTGTACTGCTGTAGCATCTGCTAGAAATTCTCTCTTTCTAGATAATGCTAGTTGCATTAGGCTTCCAAATATAGGAGAAAGAATTAGAAAGATTAATCCAATTAACATTAAAATTGTATTTCCTTTATTATCACTATCATTGTCATCTAATCCTCCCCAAAATAAAGCTCTAGAAAAAATATCAGATAACATGACGATAAATCCTACCATAACAGATACCACACAACTTAAACGAATATCATAGTTTTTTATATGACTTATTTCATGAGCAAGAACACCTTCTAATTCGTAGTATTCTAATTTATCTAATAAACCAGTTGTAACACAAATAACAGCATTTTCTGGGTTTCTTCCTGTTGCAAAGGCATTTGGTTGCTTATCTTCTACAACATACAGTCTTGGTTTGTTTGGTAGGTCTGCAGTTACCATCAAAGAATCTAAAATGTTAACCAATTTTAAATCTTCTTCCTTTGTTGCTGGTCTTGCTTTATTTAAAGATAAAACAATTTTATCACTGTAGTAATAAGATGCCCATGCAGAACCTATAGAAAATACAAGTGCAATTACAATGGAAAAAGTTCCTAATTTTAAGGCATGACAAATGTAGTAAACAATTAATGTGATAACAATGATAAAAATGCTAATAATAATTCCAGATTCTACTTTGTTTTTTTTGATATTTTCAAACATTTTATTAACTCCTTTAAATAAGGAAGAGGCTAGAATAATAAATTTCCAACCTCCATCCGATTTGTTTTTTTAAATGATTTATTCTAGTTTTTTGTTAGCTTTTGTTTCTAAAAATCTACTTTTACATTTTTTCTAGCTTCTTGGCTTTCTGCTTCAAATAGTTCACGAGCTGTAAAGTGAAACATTCCAGCAATGATATTAGAAGGGAAAACTTCTAATTTTGTATTGTACATAGTAACAGTGTCATTATAGAATTGTCTAGAAAAAGAGATTTTGTTTTCTGTATTTCTTAGTTCTTCTGATAATTCTGAGAAGTTTTGATTTGCTTTTAAGTCAGGATAGTTTTCAGATACAGCCATAATCGTTTTTAATGCAGTAGATAATTCATTATCTAATTCTGCTTTTTCTGCTACATTTTGTGTACCAGCCCAGGAAGTTCTTAGTTGTGCGATTTTTTCAAATGTTGCAGATTCATGTTCCATATATCCTTTTACAGTTTCTACAAAATTAGGAATTAAATCAAATCTTCTTTGTAATTGTACATCAATTTGACTCCAAGCATTGTCAACTTTTATTCTTGCTTGAACAAGACTGTTGTACATTCCTATTATTGCAATAACTAGAATGATTATAATTGCTATGATAATTCCAATAATCATATATGTTCAATCCTCCTTTTCTTTATTATATACAATTTTATCATAACATATTAACTTATTTTATACAATAAATTTGTGAAAAATATGTGAAGTTTGTGTAATTGTTTTATACTTTTTGT
The DNA here is from genome assembly GCA_944389395.1 of uncultured Clostridia bacterium. Taxonomy (GTDB): domain Bacteria; phylum Bacillota; class Clostridia; order TANB77; family CAG-508; genus CAG-269. Next base: position 36,367 of record CALXME010000011.1, read on the forward strand.
AATGTTATTTTAATATTGTTAGTAATAAATAATTATCTTTTATATAATATAAAAAATAGTCATAATGGTTTTAATAGTTGCATATACTAGTATTAGAGAGAATAAACAAAAACATGAAATCTTTGTATCCGTAAGCAGGACAAGGAATGAGAAAGTTTTGACTAAATTTGACAAAATAGAAAAAAAATAGTATAATATAATTGTTGCCAAAAGGAGGTAATTATTTTTATGAAAAAAGAAGAAAAAGCTTCTATATCGATTATGCGAATTATATGTATAAGTATTATTTTAATTCTAATATCAGGAATAGGAGTAATGGCAGTAAATACAAATCTAAAAAATGTTAAAATAATACTTCAAAATGGATATGAGATGACAGTATTAACTGGAAAAGATACAGTTTCTGATATATTAAGTGAAAATAATATTGTATTAGAAGAAAATCAAAAAACAATACCAGATTTAGAAGCACAAGTAAATGTAGGAGAAAGTATCAAAATTACAGATAAGTCATATAATGAAATTCAAATAGCAAATATTTCTGAAGAAGGTGTAGAAACATCTTTAGAACAATTACTAGAAAATTATGCACCTATTACAGAAAAAATAGTAGTAGAACAAGTACCAATTCCATTTGAAACGATTACAAAAAATACAGCAGGAACAACACAAAATACAAAAAATAAAGTATTACAACAAGGAAAAGATGGATTAAAAGAAATTACTTATAAAGTAAAATATCAAAATGATGTAGAAATCGAAAAAACAGTAATTTCTGAAAAAATTATTAAAGAGCCACAAGATAAGATTGTTCAGGTACAAAAAAATATAACAACCACTTCAAGAGGTTCTTCTTTACCAAGAACAACTTCTACAGGTGCTAGTGGACAAATTTATAAAATAACAGCTTATTGTTCTTGTGCAAAATGTTGTGGTAAAACAACAGGTATTACAGCATCAGGAACAAAAGCAACAGCAGGTAGAACAATCGCAGCACCAGCAAGATTTGCTTTTGGAACAAAATTAAGTTTAAATGGTAAAGTTTATACAGTAGAAGATAGAGGTGGAGCAATTAACGGAAATAGAATTGACTTATATGTTAATTCTCATGCGGAAGCTTTAGCGTGGGGAGTAAGATACTTACCAGTAAGTGTAGTACAATAAAATAGTATGGCAAAAAAGGTTGTTAGAAGAAGCTAACAGCCTTTTTCGAAATAAAGAATTGGCATTGGTTCCAAGGTGGCATTGGTTCCAGGTATGGATGCCAAATTTTTAAGAAAAATTTGGCATCCATACCTGGAACCAATGCCACCTTGGAACCAATGCCAACATAAAAAAGATAAGGAGAAGGAAAATGAAATTAATTTCATGGAATGTAAATGGAATAAGAGCATGTGTAAACAAAGGGTTTGAAGAATTTTTCAAGCAAATAGATGCAGATATTTTTTGTATTCAAGAAACAAAATGCCAACCAGGACAAATTGCTTTAGAATTCGAAGGTTATATAAGTTATTGGAATAGTGCAGAAAAAAAAGGATATTCTGGAACTGCTATTTTTACCAAACAAAAGCCGATAAAAGTACAATATGGGATTGGAATAGAAGAACATGATAAAGAAGGAAGAGTCATTACATTAGAATACGAGAACTTTTATATGGTAAATATTTATACTCCTAATTCTAAAAGAGAATTGGAAAGACTAGATTATAGACAAATATGGGAAGATGAAATTAGAAAATATATATTAAACTTAAATAATAAAAAACCAGTTATTATGTGTGGAGATTTAAATGTAGCACATAACGAAATAGACTTAAAAAATCCAAAAACTAATAAAGGTAATGCAGGATTTACAAATGAGGAAAGAAATAAAATGACAGAGTTATTAAATTCTGGATTTATCGATACTTATCGATATTTGTACCCAAAAAAAGAAGGAGCTTATAGCTGGTGGTCATATATGGGAAGAGCAAGAGAAAAAAATGTAGGTTGGAGAATAGATTATTTTATAGTTTCTGAAAGTATTAAAGATAAAATAAAAGAAGCTACAATTTATCCTGAAGTAATGGGAAGTGACCATTGCCCAGTAGGATTAGAAATATTTTAATTTTGATAGGAGTGTAGTAAATGGAAAAAATGAAAGAACATTGGAAAAAATGGGTATATTGGTTTTTATTAGGAGTAGCTATTATTATTGTTTATAAACTCTTTGATAATTTTCAAGATGTTATGGGAGTAGTACATAAATTTTTAGATATAATAGCTCCTTTTTTTGCTGGTATATTTATTGCTTATTTGCTATATATGCCATGTAAAAAAATCGAAGAAACATTTCTAAAGTCTAAAATTAAATTTGTTAGAAAAAAAGCTAGAACATTGAGTATTATGACAGTTTATCTTATAGTGGTATTATTATTAGTTATTTTAATTAATGTAATTCTACCTGTTGTGTTAGAAAGTGTAGAAGATTTAATTAATAACATTCAAAGCTATTATGAGCTTGCAATACAAAAATACAATGATTTACCAGAAGACTCTTTCTTAAAAGGAGAAGTAGTAAAAGATGCTATTCAGGGAATTCAAAATATAGACATTAAACAATATTTTCAGGTAGATAAAATATTGGCATATATAGGAAGTGCTATTCAAGCTGTAACAGGTATTTTTGATATATTTGTAGCTGTTGTTGTATCTATTTATATATTATCAGAAAGAACACAAATAATTCGTTTTCTAAAAAAATTCATGAGTGCAATATTAAAAGAAAGAGTATATCGAAATTTAGATAAATATTTTGATAATTCTAATCAAATTTTCTTTAAATTTATTGTTAGTCAATTTTTAGATGCGGTTATAGTTGGGATTTTGGTAACAATAGCAATGACAATAATGGGAATAAAATATGCACCATTGTTAGGATTTTTAATTGGATTATTTAATATGATTCCATATATTGGAGCCATTATAGCAGTTGGTATTGCTGGTATTATTACTTTGATTACAGGTGGTATTAGTCAAACAATTTGGATGTTGATTGTTGTTATAATTTTACAACAAATAGATGCAAATATCATTAACCCTAAAATTGTAGGCCAATCATTAAAAATAAGCCCACTATTCGTTCTTTTCTCTATTACAGTTGGAGGAGCTTATTTTGGAATTTTAGGTATGTTTTTAGCGGTTCCTGTTACTGCTGTTATTAAAATATTGTTAGAAGATTATATAAGATATAAAACTTGTTAGAAAATTGGCATTGGTTCCAGGTTGGCATTGGTTCCAGGTATGGATGCCAAATTTTAAG
>CALXME010000012.1 GCA_944389395.1 uncultured Clostridia bacterium
TTTTGTTAAAAATTTGGCATCCATACCTGGAACCAATGCCAACCCCACCTGGAACCAATGCCAACCCAAACCTGGAACCAATACACCAATCACAAATTTTTTCTTCTTAATTGTCCGGCAAGCCGCATCAATATCTGAACCCAACTCTCTTCTAATTGTTGCAACAATTCCATGTTCATTTAAATAATCTCTAAATTTCATAATATTTTCATTTGTTGCTTTGGTAAATTTTCCATTTTCTATTTTATTAATAGGAATTAGATTCACATGACATAACATACCTTTTAGCAAATGTACCAATCTTTTTGCATCTTCTAAATTATCATTATTATCTTTTGCTAAAGCATATTCAAAAGAAATCCTTCGATTAGTTTTGGCAATGTAGTCTTTACAAGCTTGCAATAGTTCTTCTATTTTGTAGATATTATTTACTGGCATCATTTCGCTTCTTTTTTCATTTGTAGTTGCATGTAAGGAAATTGATAAAGTACATTGTACATTTTCTTCTGCTAAACGATATATTTTAGGAACTATTCCACTTGTTGATATACTAATATGTCTTGCTCCAATGTTTAACCCTTTAGGATGATTGATAATATGGATACTATTGATAACATTATCATAATTGTCTAATGGCTCTCCTATTCCCATAAATACTACATTAGATATTTTAATACCTGTGTCTTGTTCTACTGCTAAAATTTGTTCCACGATTTCTCCACTTGTTAAATTCCTAATAAAATTAATACCAGTAGATGCACAAAATTTACACCCCATTTTACATCCTATTTGAGAAGATACACAAATACTATATCCATGATGATAACTCATTAACACTGTTTCTATTGCGTTTCCATCTAAAATATCAAATAGATATTTTATTGTTCCATCTTTTGATTCTTGTTTTTTTAGAATTTCAAAGTTACAAATCGTGTAATTTTCTTTTAATTTTTCTCTTAGTTCTAAAGAAATATTTGTCATTTGATTAAAGCTTTTTACTTTTTCTTGATATAACCATTTAAAAATTTGCTCTGCTCTAAATGACTTTTCCCCTAATTCTATCATTTCTTTTTTTAGTTCTTCTAGGTTATAATCTTTTATGTTTTTCATTTTTTCTATTAATCCTTTCTTTTTCTTATTGGCTAGTAAAATTCGTTTTTATCTTAGCCCATACTCTATTTAGATTTTCTCATATACAAAAACATCAATCTTTTTATATTTTATATTATAAACTAATTTTGTTTATATTGCAAAGAAAAACAGGAAATATCTCTATCTCCTGTTTTCCTATTTCAAACTTATTCTTTGATTAGAGCTTTTCTTGCTTGCTCAATGAATTTTTTATACTTTGGATTATTAACATTAACAATTACATCAGTTATATATGAGCGACAGTTATATTTCATATAAAAAATATTTTCAGAAGTTGTATATACTTCATAATCTGCAAAGGTTATATAATCTTCTTTTGCAGAACATATAAAAATATGATCTCCAACTTCAAGAACAATTTCAGTACCTTGTTTTTCTTCCCCAGTTCTAGAAAATACCTTGTTAAATTGACTTTTCCTATTATTCCTTAAAAATATCAATTTTCCATTTGTTACTGTTGCATCACAAAGACTCTCTAAATTTTTCTTATTTGGTTTTTTTTCTGCATTAACATTTGTGCTGTTGAATTTCAATTCTTCTTGTAATTCTTCATCATCTTGGTATAATACACATTCTGACTTTATTCCTTTTAATGAAGCTTTTATATGCATCACTTTATCTAAAGTTAAAAGTATAGTGTTCTCTTTTTTACAAGCTTTAATCAACAGTTCATCATTACTGCTTTGTTCTTCCTCACTTTTAAGCTCAAATAGCTTAAATGAAGAAATATTGTCTTTTATTATGTGCAACAGCTTGCAAGCAGCTTTTTTAGATTTACATTCACTCTTTTGCAAGTTATCTAATTCATCTAATACTATATCTGTTATGCCTAAAGTATATCCCTGTTGTACATATTTTTCTAAAAAATGTAACATATCTTTTACATTGCAAACTGATGTATCTAGCATTATTACTTTTTCTTCTTTTTTAGCATCTAATTCATCTATATTTTCTGCTTTGCACTTATTGTTAATCTTCCGGCTTTTTTTCTTCTTTGTCTTATCATTGTTCTTTTCTAAATTATCCTGAATCTCCTTTGCTTCTTCCGGAAACTTTTTGAATAACTGCTTTATTATGTATCTACTATAATCAGTTATTTCAATAAGCTCCTCAATTGTCCTACAATCTTCACTTGCAAGCTTCACCTCCTCTAACCGCTTGTTCCATTTTTCTGGTGAAATTCTCATTTTGTTTCCTCCTTTTTGTAATAGTTTGAAATACTTTTGTACTTAAAAAAACAAGTACAATAAAAATAGAATTTTCATTCTATACTTTATTATACTATATTTACATAATTTTTTCAAATTTATTATTAATTTACTCTTCTATCAAATTTTTTTATTTCTTTTGGTATTATAATTTTACTTGGTTCTACCCTTTTTACTTCTAATAGTTTATCTAATTTTTGTATCATTTCATATTTTTCATGAAAAAACAAGCTAAATAAAGCATCACGTATTTTGTCAAATTTTGTTTCCTTTTTTATTACTAAACTTGTTTCCACTATTTTTTTCATACCAACACCTATTTTCAATTGAAGATTTCAAAATTATACTTTTTAATAAATTTTACAAATGAAATTTCCTAACTATAGCCTCTTTCACATCTCTCGCACAAAGGATTAAGCATAAAACAAAATTTAAGATAGAAATACTACTTGCAATAATACTTAAAACAGGGTTATTTATCATTTTTTCTTCAATCAAAACTACTGGCAACATACTAAATAAAACAATAACTAATTGATAAATAGCATATTTAATATATTTTTTATAACTTACTATTGTCAATATAAGCATTGTTATATTTGAGATTATAATAACAATTGGTATTGATATTTCAATTGACCAACTTTCAAATCCAAGTTTATAATCTATAAAAACCATAAGTAGTGAAATTGCAAGTGTTTGTATCAACACATGTCCTGCAATATTTGTATTTTTTCTAATTGAATAGATTACCGTAATCCATATATATACAATTCCACCATTTGCTAAGGCTGCCCAAGGAATATTCGGAGTCGTTATTTTATTAATTATAATTAATATTATTGCTAAAATTACAGATGATAACAATAATATTTTTATTAATTTTCCACTCTTATTAGCACTAATTTTCTTTGGATATATCATCTAAAACACCATTACTTTCTATTTGAATTGAAATTCCCTTTTCTTTTAAAAATTGATAAAATCTTTTTTCAATGCTATTGTCGTCTAGTATAGAAGTAAATGTCATTGTCATTGTATTTTCAAATGTACAACTAGAACATTTTATTTTTTCAACTGGTTCAGGAGCAATTAACATGACAAAGTATTCGATATAATCTTTATATTTTCCTATAATACCTATTCTTCCTATATTAGAATATGTAATTGTTGTATATTTTCTAATTTCAATATAGCTAAGTCTTACTAATATTTTCTTTATTACTAATGGAATAATTCTAATAAAAGGATTGTTTCCTAGTTTTACATTTGTAGACATAGTTTTTATAATTTCTTCTTCTTCTAATTTTTTTGAAAAATCTTTTTTGACAAATTCTAAAATTTTGTCAAAGGTATTTAAATTATCTTTTTTCATTTCTGCTTCTACTGTAATATAGGAAAAGAAATTAGACATTGTTTTAGAAGCAAAGTACTTTTTTAAGTTTACTGGTATACATACTTTAATTGGCTTTTTCCCTTTTGTTTTTAGATAATTTTCCTGGTAAATAGACCAAATTAGAACAGCTGTCATGTACTGAGTTATAGTACTATTGTTCTTCTTGGCTTCTTTTTTTAAAGCTTCCAAATCTATTAATTGATGGATAGTACTAATAGCTCCTAATCTTATTTTTTTTCCTTTCAAAATATATGCCTTTTTAGAAGAAGCATTAGATTTTGCTTTTTTATCATAATTTTTCATATAACTGTCTTCAGTATCATATTCTTCTATTTTTCTAATATGTCTTTCTTCTGTTTTAAGTATATCTGGATGACATAATTCTAAATAGGTATATATAATCTCTCTAAAAAAAGTATTCCCACTATTTCCATCTGTTAAAGAGTGAAAGATATCTATATTTATTTTCTTTTCAAAATAGGTTACTTTAAATAGATAATTATTATTTGTTTTTGGGTTGATATATTTGCATGGATAATCTTTTTCTTCTTCTATAATAGGTTCTTTTGGATTATGTTCAAAGTAATTCCAAAAAAATCCTGATTTCATTCTTACTTGAAAGGATTTATATTTTTTCAAAGTCATTTCTACAGCTTGCTTCAATATTTCAGGTTGTATGTTTTCTTTTAAAATAACAGATAAGCGAAATACTGTACTATATTTTTTTCCTCCTGATATGGGAAAAATTTTAGCAGAATTATCTAATCTTCTCCAATATAATTTATGATTCTTTGTTTCTTTCATAAAAACCTCTTTTCTGCTTTATATTTTTTGTCCTATTCTATTTTGCGTTATTTATGGTACTTGAAGTTGTTCGATTAAGTCTTTCCAACCTTGTTCTACAACTTCTTTTTCTCCTTTTTGATTGATGAACCAAATATGTGGTGCATCTTTGTATTCTTTTACTTGTATATTAACACCTACTTGTTTTGCTTTTTCTGCTAAAACAGATACATCTGGATTTAATATGTCATTTGTTCCTGTAAAAATTACAATATTTTGTAATTTGGATAAATCTCCATCAATTGGATTTACTAAGTAACTATTGAACCCATCTTCTCCTGCATATGCTATTCCTGCTAGTAATAATGTTTCTTTATTTAATTCTTTATCTGTTTTTTGCACTTCATCTATTTTAGGATTATTTAATCTTACATCTAACCATGGAGATATAAGAATTGTTTTTTGTGGTTGAGGAATGTTTTTCTCTCCTATTTTTTCTTCTAATGCTAGTGTCAATCCTCCTCCTGCTGAATCTCCCATTAGTATTAAGTTTTTAGTATCTATTTTTTGAATGATTTCTTGATATAATGACTCTACCATTTCAAATACATCTTTATAATTGTGTTTTGGTGTTAAAGGATAATCTGGCATGATGAGTGTTGCTTTTGTTGTTTCTACTATTTTTTTGATAAAATTCCAATGGTCTTTGGATGCTTCTGCTACATAAGAGCCACCATGGAAGTATAAGATTTTTAATGGATTAGTTGTTTCTTCTTTTGGTGTTATGATAAATATTTTCCTGTTTTTATATTCTTTTACTTCTAAATGACAGGATTCTTGTACTTCTTCTGGTACTTTAGATTCAATATCTACGAAAATAAAGTATCCTGCTATGACAAGCATTATCATTACCATTATTAATATTAATATGCCTATTATTTTGATTGTTTTTTTAGTTTTCATTTTTTCCTTCCTTTTTGTTCTTTTGATTGTAGTTATTTTATCATAATTATATTCTTTGTTCAATATTTGTATTCAATTGTTGTTTAAAACTGTTACCAGATAATGTTCTTTCACTTCTTATTGCTCAAAAGTATTAATTTTTTTAATGATTGAGCAATACTTCCATGAAAAAAGCAATATGATTTCTTTCATATTGCTTTTAAATATGTTTATTTATCTGGTTACTCCCCACTGAATATTTGAAAATTTACCGTTATACCAATTTGAAGCCCAACCTTCTGGTTCCTCACTAGCTCCACAGTATATTCTACGAAATGATGATGAAAATGCTTCTTCTCCTATAATTTGTACACTAATTGGAATATAAATTTCTCTCATATTATATACATCTCCAAAACATCCATCTCCTATTTCTAATAAACCATCTGGTAATTCAATACTTTCTAAACAGCGACAATAATTAAATACATTTTTTCCTAATTTAGTTAAACTTTTAGGTAATTGGACTTTTCTTAAAGCATCACAATCTGTAAACACACCATCACCGATAGTTTCAATGCCATCTAATATAATAACATCTGTTAAATTAATTATTACCGAAAATGCATCATTAGCAATCCCTTTTATTTTAATACCTTCAATTTCTGATGGTATTACTAATGCTGTCCCTATTTCTTCTTTTAAATATTTAACTATACTTGGTGGTTGCCTTGCTGCTATTTTTAACTTGCTATTTAAAGATGCATATTTTATATTATTTTCTTTTTCAGCATATCTATTTTTGACTTCTATGTATTCATCTTTAATGCCTGTAATGTAACCCTCATTATTATATTTATAAATATTTGAACTTACTATTTGAATAACATTATCGTCTTCTGTTACATAATAACTATTTTGAGTTTCTTTAAAAAGAACTATATATGTTCCTTCTCCTGTTACTTCAGTTTTTTGTTCTCCTGCTGAATCATCTAATTCTTTCTGTAAGTCTACATTTGTATAATTTCCATTTTTATATTTGCCTCTTGCTCCAATCACCGCAATTTGTACTTGTTCCATTTCTCTTGATTTTATTGTATCTCCTTTTGCCTCTCTTGACTGTTTTAATAAGCCATTATTCTCAGTTAATGATGCTATTGTTACTCCTGCAAGTATAAGTAATACTATTATAGTAATAACTAATGCAATTAATGTTATCCCATTTTCTTTTTTCATATTTTTCCTCCTTTGTTTTTATTCATATTTAATCTTTTGAGTAATATTTTTTTGTGATTTTTAAAAAAAGTTTAGATAATATTTCTAGAATCTAAACTTTTTGCTGAATATCATATTTAAGCTCTTGGATGTGCTTTTCTGTATACGTTTTTTAATCCTTCATCTTGAAATTGCATATATACTTGAGTAGAAGAAATATCTGAATGTCCTAACATTGTTTGAATTGCTTTTAAATCTGCTCCATTTTGCAAAAGATGTGTTGCAAAAGAATGTCTTAATACATGTGGTGTAATGTCTTTTGTAATATGTGCTTGTTCTTTATAAAATTTAATAATTTTCCAAAATCCTTGTCTTGTAAGTCTTGTTCCATTAATATTAACAAATAAAGCAGGTTCGCTTGCTGTTTTTATTAAAATATCTCTTGCTTCTTCTATATATTCTTTTAATGCTTTTAAAGACATAGTTCCTAATGGGATATTACGCTGTTTATTTCCATTTTTACAAACAACATATCCTTCTTCTAAATTGACATCTTCTACATTTAAAGAAATAATTTCTGTTACTCTCATTCCTGTAGCATAAGCAAATTCTAGCATTGCTTTATCACGTATTCCTTTTAAGTCAATATCTTTTGGTTGTTCTAATAATAATTCTACTTCTTTTGCTGTTAATACACTTGGTACTCTTTTTTCTATTTTTGGTGATTGTATATTTGCGGTTGGGTCTACTTTTATTTTTTTGTTTTTTAATACAAATTGATAGAATGACCTAATAGATGCAATACATCTAGAAATACTAGATGCTTTTTTCCCATTTTCATGAAGTTCTGAAATATAGTTTTTTATATCTTCTTCTTTTACTCTATTATAATGAATTTCGTTTTCTTCCAAATATTTTCTGAATTGTTTTAAATCTCTTTTATAAGATTGTAATGTGTTTTCTGATAATTTTTTGTCATTTTCTAAAAAATTAAAAAAGAATTTTAATTGTCTTTCCATTTATTTCCCCTACCTCTATTAAAAATAATTTATTTACATAAACTATATATGTTATATCAAACAAATTCAAAAAAGTAAATAGATTTTTTAATATTTTTTTAAAAATATGCAATAATTTGTTTTAATATGTTAGTAGATATGAAAATTTCTACTAAAGATGATAAAACTATTATTCCTATCATAATAAAACAAAATATAGTATGTCTTATTATTTCTAATTTTACATTTTCTTTTCTTTTCTCTTTTACAATTGATTGCTCTAATTTAAATCCACTAACTGCTAATGCAAATAATGCTGGAATAAATAAAATATTTGGTAATATTAATGTAACACTCGTAAATAGTATTCCTTTTGAAATTCCTAATATAGAAGTCACAACTGCAATGGTATATCCCAAACAAAATCCTCTATATAATATAATTCCAAATACAATTGGTAATCCAATTACAGTAGTTCCAAAAAACCATAAAATAATTGCAAGCATAATATTTTGTTGTAAAGATGTTTGTAATAATAGTGTTTGGTCTAATTTTTCTGTATTTTTAAAATTTTCTATAAAGTTATTCAAGTAATTACTAATTTCTGTTTTTTGTGTTTCTTGCATATGATTAATAAATAGCACACCTAGGAAAATACCTATCACAAATAATAAAGCTGTTATTATATATGGTTTTTTATTATTTGCTAGGTGTTCTTTAATTGTGTTTTTTATTTTTAGTCCTTTGTCTTTTCTCATATTTTAACTCCTTATCTTTTATACATAATGTGTATTCGATAAGGAGTTTTTTAGAACATAAAATTTTATTTTTTTACTTCTATTTTTCCGTAATTTCCCCCGCCTCCAGCATGTACTTGGCAATTTCCATTTCTTGCATTTTCAATATTATTAGCTACTTTTTCTCCTACTACTGCTTCGATATCATCTTTAGTTAGGTGATGTAAAATATTCATTTCAGTTTCAAAAGTATCTAACAATTTTGTAATAGTTTTTCCTCCTACACCTGGAATAAATCCTAGTGGTATTTGGTAAATATATGGAGGTCTATTTTTTGGGCTTTGGGTATTTGGCTTATCTTTGATTAATTCAATTCTATCAAATACTCCAAAAGTAACATTTTTACCTCCACACATAGGGCAAGTTTCTACTGGTTCTTTTGTTTCTATGGACTGTTCACAATCATCACAATAAGTTCTATGATATTTCCCTAATTTGGGGTCTAAACCGTAATTAGCAACAATTCTTCTTCCATCTTGATTTTTTAAAGCTTTTACTACTTCTTCAAAAGAAATGTCTTCTACTTCCATTTTGTTATATTCTCTTGCTATTTTAGGCAAAGAATGTGCATCTGAATTTGTTAAAAATGTTTTTGTTTCCAGTTCTGATATGGTATCTGCCAAATATGTATCTGAACTTAATCCTAATTCAATCGCAAATATTTTATCATATTTTTCTTTAAATATATCTTTTAATCTATCTGTACAATTTCCATAATAGCTTTTATGAGGAGTAAATACATGTGCCGGGATTAAAATTCCATGATATTTTTCTACAATATCAATTAATTCATATCCAGATACATCTGACCTTTGTGTACTTAATGTAATATTTTTGATATGGTTACTCATCTCTTGTGAAAATCCCTTGATATCTTCTAGATGAGGAAAAAAACATATATTATGGGCACTTCCACATTTTCCATTTCTTCCTTTTTCAGAGGTTTCTACCTCACTTCCTAAAAGAATACAAACTTTATCTTGATAAATAATTCCGCCTTCTTCTAATTCGTAAGCTTCTCCTGTTTGTAAAAAGTTTTCTATATCTTCTATGACATAAGGTGAAGCACAGTCAATAATTCCACAAACTTGAATTCCTTTTCTATTGGCACATTCCTTTGCTATATTAGCAAAATTTAGACTTTTTGCTGCTGTTATTTTTATTGGTTTTCCTTTTTCGCTTCTTCCTATGTGTATGTGTAAATCTGCAAATATTTCGTACATTTTCTCTCCCTTTCTTATAAATTTGGCATTTCAAACCTGGAACCAATGCCAAAAAATTGGCATTGGTTCCAGGTTTGAAATGCCAAATTTTATTCGTTTGTAGCTTTTTCTTGTTCTATATGTGCTAATATTTTTCTTGTTGTTTCTTCGCTAAATAATGGTCTATTTGTGTTTTCAAACATTTTATTTTTTATGTCTTCTCTGTATTTTTCTACTGCTTCATCTACTTTTGGTTGATATTCATAACATACTTTTTTAATAAATTCTTTTACCTCTTCTGTTTCGTTATGTATTTTTACTAATCTTCTTAGTGCTGGCATACTTGTTGCATCTGTTATTTCTACTTGTTCCATCATGTGTACAAATTCTGCAAATGTATGCAAATAACGATTATATACATCTTTTAGATTTCGATGTTCTAATAATACCATTGCTTCATCTGGTTTAAATCCTATTCTTTCTGGTCTATCTAATAACATTCCTCCAAATTGGTCTACTAGCTCTAAAATGTCACTTTCTCTTTCTCTTGGATTACTATTACTATATCTATTTATTTCTTCACACATTTTACAAAATATTTTACTAAATCCCATTCCTCTTAAATAGTCTGCTCCTTCTTTAGCATAAGAATGTATTTTTTCTATATCTTGTGCATTGTCTATTTTTTTACAATTGCATAACAAGCAAGCTGTTAATACTTTGTTTTTATCTATATCTATTTTCATATAGTCTAAAAAAAGTCTTGCTATTTCTGTTTTGAATACAACTGATTTATCAAAAAATATTCTTGTTTTTTTGGCAAGATAATAGGTAATATCCATTTTGGTTGCTATATCCTCTTCATTTAAAATATAATCAGCAAAGGTTTCCATATATTTCCTCCTTAGTTTCAGTTATATACAATTTTATTATAATTTATCTGACAAGATATTTCAATGTTTTTTCCAAATCTTTTTTGATTGTAATATGTTTGTAATATATAGTTGTAATTCCCTTTGATTTGTATTATAATATTTTTATAGAATTGAAAGAATTGAGGAATAAAATGAAAACCATACAATTAACATTAAAAAATGAAAAAGAAACTTTGGCTTTTGGTGAAAAATTGGCTTCTTTTTTGAAGCCTTCTGATATCATTGTTTTAACAGGTGATTTAGGGGCTGGGAAAACTAAATTAACAGAAGGTATTCTTCGTTATTTTGGACTATCTGATGAAATCTCTAGTCCTACTTTTACTATTGTTAATGAATATGATTCAGATTTTTGTCCTATTTATCACTTTGATGTTTATCGTTTAGAAGATTCTTCTGAATTTTTAGAAATTGGTGGAGAAGAATATTTTGAAAAAGGAATTTGTATCATTGAATGGGGCGAAATAATTTCTGATATTTTACCAAAAGAATATATTCATATTGTTTTTGATAAAGAAGATAATGATGAAAATATTAGGAAATTAAAAATTACTTCTTTTGGAAATAAATTAGATTGTTATTTAGAAAATTTGGAAAGGATGTTATCATGAAAATATTAGCTATTGATACTGCAAGTGATGTTTGTGGTGTTTCTATTTTAGAAGATAATCATTGTATTTGTAAACTAGATACTAATACTGGTAGAACACATTCTGAAAATTTGATGCCAATGATTCAAAAAGCTTTTCAAAAAACAGGTTTTACTTTAAAAAATCTGGATTTATTGGTTTGTGATAAGGGGCCAGGTTCTTTTACTGGTATACGTATTGGAATTGCTACAATAAAAGCATTTTGTGATAGTCTTGCTATTCCTTGTGTTGGTATTAGCTCTTTAGAAGTTTTGGCATATCAAGTAAAAGATGATGGTTTTATTGCAAGTATGATGGATTGTAAGAACGGAAATTGCTATTATGCTCTTTATGAATTAAAAAATGGTATTTATCATGAGATTATTTCTCCTGTTGCAGATAGTGTTGAAAATGCTATTTCTAATTTGAAAACTTACAATTCTCCTATTACTTTTGTGGGAAATATTATTGATACTTATGCTTCTATTATTTTAGAAAAAATCTCAAAACCTTTTTTGATGATAGATTCTGCTACTTTAAATTCTTTTGATTTAGGATTAGCCGGATTGACTAGATTTCATGCCTTAGGAAACGTGGGCGAAGATGTATTACCTCTTTATTTGAAAAAGCCACAAGCACAAAGGTTATTGGAAGAAAAACTAAGAAAGGAACATTTAAATCATGGATAATTTTCAAATAAGTACTATGACATTAGAAGATTTTGAAAATATTCAAGATATTTTTACATCTGACTTTGATTCTTTTTGGAGTCCTTCTATTTTAAAACAGGAATTATTATGTGATAATTCTTATTTTATTGTTGCTAAAAATAAAAGTGAAATTATTGGGTTTGCTGGTTTTAAAGCTTTGCTAGACACTGCTGATTTAATGAATATCGTAGTAAAAAAGAGTTATAGAAACCAAGGAGTTGGTTCTTTACTTTTAAATAATTTAATTGATTTATTTCATTCATTTTCCTTAAAGACTATTTATTTGGAAGTGAATGAAAATAATTTTCCTGCTATTCATTTATATCAAAAGTTTGGGTTTAAAAAAATTGATGTTAGGAAAAATTATTACCCTAATGAGCAAAATGCTATTATTATGTGTTTTAATACAAAATAATTACTTTATACATATTTTTCTATGGTAAGTATTGGTCTTCCACTTCTTGTTGTTCCAGCTATTTCTTTTATGATAAATCTTCCTTTTCCTCGAATAGTAATAATGTCATTTATTTTTAATTGTTTTGAAGGCTTTATTTCATTTTGCCCATTAATAAATACTCTTTCTTGTTTGATAATTTCTACCGCTTTATTTCTAGAAGTTCTAGCCAAATCTGATACAATATTATCTAATCTAAGAGAAGCTACAATAATTTTTATTTCTTCTTTTTGTATTTTTAGTTTTTTTAAATTTTGAATATCTATTATTTCTATTTTACTATTTGCAAATCTTGTTAATGTAAATAGCTGTTCTTTTAAGATGGTAGCAAAGTCATTTATTACAATGATATCTGCACCTTGTTCATCTACTAAAATATCTCCTACCATTTCTCTTTTTAATCCTAACTTTACAATCCCACCTAAATAATTTCTGTGTGTATATTTTCCTTTGTCTTCTTCTGGCAAAATAATTCTTACTACTTTTAATAACTCATTAAAATCTTTTTCTTTTTCTGGATATGCCATAAATATTTTTCTCTCTGCTTCCTCATATCCTCCCCATAATTTATATTGTTCATATTTTATTTTTTTTAAGAAATTTTTTACTAAAGCAATTTGATACATATCCAAAAAATTTGTATTTTGTATAATATTTTTATTTTGACTAAGTTTTATTTTATCTATTACTTGTGCTAAACATATTTTATCTTCTTGCTTTTTATATGTGTTTAATATTTCTTGTTCGTTCATTTTGCCTTCCTTTCATTTATATTATGCTACATTTTGTTTTTATTAATTCTTTTGCTTTTTTCAAAACATTTTCTTCATCTAATCCGTAAATTTTTTCTAATTCTTCTACACTGCCATGTTTAATAAACTCATCTGGATAAGCTAATTTTTGAAAATTAATATTTTCCAATTTTTCTTCTATAATAAGTTCTTCTACAGCTGTTCCTAATCCATTAATACTGGTACCATCTTCAATTGTTATTACATTTCTTGTTTTTTGAATTGTTTCTTTAATCGTTTGTTTATCAAATGGCTTTAAGAATCTACTATTTATTACTTCTGCTTGTATTTCTTCTTTTTCTAATTTTTCTGCAATTTTCATTGCCCTTGCTACCATTTTTCCAATGGCAACTATTGTAATATCTGTTCCTTTTTTTAAGACTTCTGCTTTGCCTAATACTATTTCTTCTTGAGTTTTGAAATGGTAGCTGTCTTCTCCTCCTCTTGGATAACGAATTACAACTGGTTTATTTAAAGTTACTGCAAATTTTAACATCTCTCTTAATTCATCAAAGTTTTTAGGTGCTAAAATTACTATATTAGGAATCAGTCTAAAAAATGCCATATCTAATGTTCCTTGGTGAGTTTCTCCATCTGCTCCAACAATTCCTGCTCTATCCACACACATTACTACTGGTAGTTGTTGCATTGCAATATCATGGATTACTTGGTCATATGCTCTTTGATAAAAAGAAGAGTAAATAGGAACTACAGGTATCATCCCTTCTTTTGCCATTCCTGCAGCTAATCCCAAAGCATGTTGCTCTGCTATTCCTATATCAAAAAATCTCTCTGGAAATTCTTTTGCAAATGCACTTAGCCCTGTTCCATCCTTCATCGAAGCTGTAATTGCTACTATTTTTTTGTTCTCATGAGCAAGTTCTATTAAGGTTTCTCCCATTATTTTAGAATAATCTGTTTTCTTTTCTTTTTTACTTTTTCCAGTTTTAATATCAAAAGGTCCTGTTGCATGAAATCTATCTGGATTTTTTTCTGCTATTTCATATCCCTTTCCTTTTTTGGTTAATACATGAATAATCACTGGTCCATCTAATTGTTTACTGATTTTTAACAGATTTTCTAGTTGTTCTATATTATGTCCATCTACTGGGCCTAAATATCGAAATCCAATATCTTCAAAGAACATTTTAGGGATAATTAATTGTTTAATTCCTCTTTTTGCTCTTCTGATTATTTTGACTAAAGGTTTTCCTATTACTGGTATTTTATTTAACATTTTTTTGATGGATATATTGGATTTAGTATACATTTTTTTTGTTCTTAATTTGCTAAGTAACATATTTAATCCACCAATATTTTTGGATATGCTCATTTCATTATCATTTAATATAACAGTTAATCTACTCTGGCTGTATCCTGCATCATTTAAAGCTTCTAATGCCATTCCTCCTGTTAAAGCTCCATCTCCTATTACAGCTAGTACACTATGCTCTTCTCCTTTTAAATCTCTCGCCCTTGCCATTCCTAATGCAGCTGATATGGATGTACTACTATGTCCTGTGTTAAAACAGTCTGTTTCTGATTCATTTGTTTTAGGAAATCCTGCTATTCCATTTAATTTTCTTAATGTTTTTAAGGCTTCTCTTCTTCCTGTTATTATTTTATGTATATAAGTCTGATGTCCTACATCCCATATTATTTTATCTTTTGGTAAATCAAATACACTATGTAAGGCAATAGAAAGTTCTACAACACCCAAATTAGAGGCAAGATGTCCTCCATTTTCAGACACTACCTCTAAAATGTATTTTCTTATTTCTTCTGCTAATTGTTCTTTTTCTTGAAAATTTAATTTTTTTACATCCTCTGGCGAATTTATTTTTTCTATCATTTTTTCTCACCTATTTTTATTGTCATTCTAAAAAGTGACATTTTTGTAAGTTTTATTCTACTATAAATGAGTTAAAAAATCAAGTTTTGGAAAATTTTAACACCTAATTTTTATTTTTTTAGTTAAAATATAGTAATAGTAACTAATACTGACAAATAGATTCTATTTCTAATAATCTATTATATTTAGCAATTCTATCCATCCTACAAGGTGCTCCTGTTTTTATTTGTCCACTATTTACTGCAACAGCAATATCTGCAATTGTAGTATCTTCTGTTTCACCAGAACGATGCGAAATAATAGTTCTATATCCATTTTGTTTTGCTATTTGAATTGTTTCTAATGTTTGTGTTAATGTTCCTATTTGATTTGGTTTTATTAATATGGCATTTGCTACATTTTTCTCTATTCCCCTTCTTAATCTTTGAGGATTTGTAACAAATAAATCATCTCCTACTAATTGAATTTGCTTTCCTAATTTTTCCGTTAGTTCTTTCCAACTTTCCCAATCCTCTTCAGCCAAACCGTCTTCCACAGATACAATTGGATATTTATTACATAACTCTACAATATATTCTACCATTTCTGGTTTTGTTTTTAATTGTTTCGTTTTCCAAAAATAATATCCTTCTTTTCCTATTTTCTTTGCTTCTTCATACATTTCTGTACTTGCTATATCTAATGCCAATACCACATCTTTTCTTGGTTCATATCCTGCTTTTTTTATTGCTTCTACAATAATATCTAATGCTTGTTCTTCATTTTCCAAATCAGGTGCAAATCCACCTTCATCTCCAACTCCTACACTATATCCTTTTTCCTTTAATACTTTTTTTAAAGTATGATAAATTTCAGTTCCTCTTTTTAGTCTTTCACTAAAAGTAATTTCTCCTATTGGCATTATCATAAACTCTTGTATACTAATATTGTTATCTGAATGTTTTCCACCATTTAAGATATTCATCATAGGGACTGGTAGTTCTTTTGCTTGTATTCCACCTATATATCGATATAATTCTAATCCGTGTTGCTACTGATGAAGCTTTAGCAACTGCTAAGGAAACACCTAATATACTATTTGCTCCTAGATTTGATTTGTTTGGAGTATCATCTAATTTTATAAGTGCTTCATCTATTTCTTTTTGGTTTAACGCATTCATACCAATTAGTTTTTTAGCAATTTTTTTATTCACATTTTCTACTGCTTTTTGAACACCTTTTCCTAAATATCTTGTTTTATCCCCATCTCTTAATTCCACTGCTTCAAAACTTCCAGTAGATGCTCCTGATGGTACACTTGCCTTTCCTTTAAATCCTCCTTCTAACATTACTTCTACTTGTATAGTGGGATTTCCTCTAGAATCTAAAATTTCTAAAGCTTTTATTTCCATAATCTCTAATACTTCTTGCACTGTTACTAACCTCCTTTTTAATTTTGCCTTCTTGAACAGTGTATCCAGTATTTTCCTTTTTATACCTTCATTTTTAGAACCTCTATTATTTCATTTTAAGATGCTTTTTTGTTTCTTAGTTCTGTTGCATATTTTAAAGTTACTTCATTTATTTCTCCAGAAGAAATCCTTGCTATTTCTTCTATTACTTCTTTTTCTTCTAATAATTTTATTTGTGTTTTAGTTCTTTCATTTCTAGTATTTTTACTTATAAAGTAATTAAAATCTGCTATTGCTGCAATATTAGGCAAATGAGAAATACACATTATTTGATGATTTTTTGAAATGGTTTTTAATTTTTTAGCAACACTATTTGCTGCTTTTCCGCTAATTCCTGTGTCAATTTCATCAAATACTAAAATTGGCATTTTGTCTGTATCTGCTAATACTTTTTTGATAGCAAGCATGGTTCTTGACATTTCTCCTCCTGATGCCATTTTAGATAGTTCATTTTCTTCTTCTCCTATATTAGTTGTGATGTAAAATGTAACTTTATCTTTTCCATTTTTTGAAAATTCATTTATTTTTTCTATTTTTACAGTTATTTTTGCATTTCTCATCTCTAATTCTTCTAATTCTTGATTAATTGCCTTACTTAGTTTTTCAGCTTTTTGAATTCTTATTTGATGTAGTTCTTTTGCTAATATTTCCATTTGTTTTTCTATATTAGTTAGTTTTTCTTTTTGTTTTTTATTATATTCTTCTAAATTTTCTATTTTTTCTATTTCTTGTATCATTTCTTTTTGATATTGTAAGATTTCTGTTATATTATTCCCATATTTTCTTTTTAAGGTATGGATTAAATCTAGTCTTTCTTCTATTTGTATTCTTTCATTTTCGTCAAAATCCACTTCTTGCATATAATTACTGATATCACGAAAGATTTCTTGTAATTCATAATATATATTTTTTAAATCACAAGATGCTTTTTCATAATTTTCATCTAATGTTTCTATTTTCTCTAATGCTCGAATTGCTATACTAATATTATCTATTGTGCTTTCACCAATATTATTTTCTGCTTGTTTTAAATTTTCTACAATTTTTTCTGCATTTAATATTTTACTTCTTTTTTCTTCTAGTAGTTCTTCTTCTCCTTCTTTTAAATTTGCCTCATCTATTTCTGTTACTTGATATTGTAATAAATCTAATTTTCTTTGTTTTTCTTTTTCATCTCCAAAATTGTCTTTTAAATCTTTTTTTATTTGTAAATATATTTGATATAGTTTTTGGTATTCTTCTTTTTTTATTTCTAATTCTTTTCCTGCAAATCCGTCTAAATAACAAATATGTAATTTATTATCTAATAAATCTTGATTATCGTTTTGTCCATGTATTTCAATAAATTGATGCATAAATTCTTTAAGTTCATTTACAGTTACCATTCTTCCATTGATTTTGCACATATTTTTCCCATTGCTATTAATTTCTCTAGATACAATAATATTTCCTTCTATAGCATTTTCATTTTCTGGTTCATATAGACATAATTCTACAAAAGAATAATTTTCTCCTTTTCGTATCATTTCTTTAGAAAATCTTCCTCCTGATATAATTTGTAAAGAATCTATAATTAATGTTTTTCCTGCTCCTGTTTCACCTGTTAATACATTTAAACCTTGATTAAATTCAATATTTAAATCCTCTATAATTCCTATATTTTTGATATGTAAATTTGTTAACATAGTATCATCTCCTAATTTTTATATACTAAAAAAATGTTCGCTTTTATTGTATCTACAAAACAAAAATTTGTCAATACTTTTTACGAACATTTTTTTAGTTTTTGTTGCTGGTTAATTGCTTTGTTTTAACATCCATAATTTCTTACTATAATCTAAAATGTAGGCATCAATCAAACTAGAAGTCGCTACACTTTTCTTTTCTTCTGCTATTTCTTTGATGCTTGTTGCTGTTTGTAATAGAAATTCATAATCTGCTATTATTTTTGAAAAAACTTCTTTATCTTCTATTTTCTCATTTTTTGCTTCTTGAATAGTTGCAATTTCTAAATAATCTTTCATTGTTCCTAAAGGTTGTTTTCCTAAAGTTAAAATATGTTCTGCTATTTCGTCAATTTGGCTATTTACATCATCATAATATTCTTCTAATTTTGCATGTAATATAAAAAAATCTTTTCCTATAATATTCCAATGATAGTTTTGTAGTTTTCTATAAAATACACATAAATTAGCTAAAAAACTATTTAATTCTTTAATTAATTCATTCATTTTTCATTCTCCTTTTTTCAATATTCTTTTTTAGTTTGCTCTATTTTAGTGATTTTATTCTTTTTTCATAATTTTTATTTTTTTGTTTATACTAATATTATCTATTTTTTTAGGAGGTTTATATAATGGATAATCCAAATTATATTTTAAATGAATTAAATAAAGGAATTAAAATGGGAATGGATTCTATTTCTAATGTCGCTGAAAAAGTTCAAGATGACCGATTTAAGCAAGATTTAAAATATCAATATGATGAATATAATCGTCTTTTGAATGAAGTTAATGATACTTTAACAAAATATGATGATTTCCCAAAAGAATTAAATCCAATGCAAAAAGCAATGGGATGGATGAGTGTCGAATTTAGCACTATGGATGATAAGAGTAATTCCCATATTGCAGAAATGATGTTAAAAGGTACTAACATGGGAATTATAGAGGGTGTTAAATTGTTAAACCAAAACCCAGATACAGATGAATCTATTAAAAATATTTTAAAAGATTTTATTCATTTTCAAGAAAATACAGTAGAACAATTAAAAAAATATCTTTAAAATTATTTTTATTTGGCGGAGTGAGTGGGATTCGAACCCACGGGCCCTTATTCAGGACTACTACAGTTCCAGTGTAGCTCGTTATGACCACTTCGATATCACTCCTTTTTTTCACTTTATTATCATACTTTATTTTTTTAGAAAAAACAAGTATTTTTTCTAATTCTTAATAAAAAGCTATTATTGGCAATGATTGTACAAAAAGTATTGATATATTAATATTATTAGGTAAAACATATAATATATCAATACTTTTTCAAATTTTATTCTTTAATTAGTAATCAAAAACTTTTAATATTATTTATTTTCAAAGCTCTTAGAGCATTTAATATAGCAATGATAGAAACCCCCACATCTGCAAAAACTGCTTCCCACATATTTGATAATCCAAAAGCACTTAATATTAGGACAGCTACTTTTATGCTGATAGCAAAAATGATATTTTCTTTTACAATTCTCATTGTTTTTTTAGAAATCTTAATAGCATTTACTATTTTAGATGGCTCATCTGTCATGATGACAATATCTGCTGCTTCTATGCTACTGTCTGCTCCTAATCCTCCCATTGCAATCCCAATATCACTAAGAGCTAAAACTGGTGCATCATTGATACCATCTCCTACAAAAACTAATTTTCCTGTCTGGCTTGTTTCTTTTAATAATTTTTCCATTTTTTCTACTTTTCCATCAGGTAATAACTCTGTATATACTTGGTTAATTCCCAATTTTTTTGCAACACTTTCTCCTACTTCTTTTTTATCTCCTGTTAGCATAATTATTTTGTTAATGTTATTTTTCTTTAATTCTTTTATTGCTTTTTTAGCATCTTCTTTTATTTCATCTGCAATAACAATATATCCTGCATATTTATTTTCAATTGCAATATAAATAATAGTTCCTATTTCTTCACATTTTGAATATTGGATTTTCTTTTGTTGCATTAATTTTTCATTTCCGATTAAAATCTGTTTTTCATCTACTTTTGCAACAACTCCTAATCCTGGTAGTTCTTGTATTTTTTCGATTCTATTATGTTCTATTTCTTTTCCATATGCTTCTCTTATTGATACTGATATCGGATGATTAGAATAACTTTCTGCATATGCTACCAGTTCTATTAATTCCTCTTTTGAAATATCTATTGGATGTACTTTTTGTACTTTAAATACTCCCTTTGTTAATGTTCCTGTTTTATCAAATACTACTATTTCTGCTTTTGATAAAGCTTCTAAATAATTACTTCCTTTTACTAAGATTCCCATTTTAGATGCTCCACCAATTCCCCCAAAAAAGCCTAATGGAATAGATATTACTAGTGCACATGGACAAGATACTACTAAAAATGTTAAAGCTCTATATAACCAATCTATAAATAATCCATCTTTAAAAATAAATGGTGGTATGGTAGCAAGTAAAACAGCTGTAATAACCACAATTGGTGTATAGTATTTAGCAAATTTGCTAATAAAATTTTCTGATTTAGATTTTTTACTGCTTGCATTTTCTACTAGCTCTAATATTTTACTAACAGTAGATTCTCCAAATTCTTTTTCTACTTTTATGGTTAATAATCCATTTTGATTAATACATCCACTTAATACTTCATCTCCTGAACTTACTTCTTTTGGTATGGATTCTCCTGTCAGAGCTGAAGTATCTACTAAAGAATTACCTTCCATAATTATTCCGTCCAAAGGTATTTTTTCTCCTGGTTTTACAACTATTGTTTCTCCTATTTTTACTTCTTCTGGATTTACTTTTGTTATTTGTTTATCTCGTTTTACATTTGCAAAATCTGGTCTGATGTTCATTAAACTTGCTATTGATTTTCTTGATTTTTCTACTGCATAACTTTGGAATAATTCTCCTATTTGGTAAAATAGCATAACAGCTACTGCTTCTGGAAATTCCCCTATTGCAAATGCACCTATTGTTGCAATTGTCATTAAAAAATTTTCATCAAATACTTTTCCTCTAGTAATATTTCTAACTGCCTTCCAGACAATATCTAATCCTACAACGCAATAGCTTATAATATATATTCCTTTTTTCATCCATTCTTTTGGAAAAGGAATACATAATGCAATTAAAAATAGAATAAATGCAATAATAATTTTTATGGTTCTTTTTTTCATTTTTATTTCTCTCCTTTTATTTTTTGTGTTCAATATGTTCAATACCTAATTCAAATAGTCCTTTTACATGTTCATCATCTAACATATAATAAACTTCTTTTCCTTCTTTTCTGCATTTTACAATTCCTGACCTTCTTAGGGTTCCTAATTGGTGTGAAATAGATGATTTACTCATTCCTAGTACATTGGCTATGTCACATACACACATTTCATTTTGGTCAAGTGCAAAAAGGATTCTAGCTCTTGTGGTATCTCCTAATATTTTAAAAAACTCTGCTAATTTATTAAATAAATCACCATCTGGCATTTTTTTTAGTGTTTTATCTACTACTTCTTGATGTATGATGTTACAATCACATATAAATTCATTTCTCGACACATGCTTTCCTTCTTTCTTTTGTTTTTATATTTTATGTTGTTGTTGGTTGAATTGTTACTCAACTATATCTTTATTATAGTTGAATGTCTATTCAATTGTCAAGTGCTTTTTATGAATTTTTTAATTATTTGTACAACAACCTTTTTTCCGATTTTAAGAATATGAATTGGCATAAAAAAATCTAAAAGTTTTTAGACTTTTAGATTCTTTTCATATCATTATTTAATTCATTAGAAAGTCAAAAATATTCATTCCTGCTGTTGTTTCTGCTTTGTATAATTCGGTATATCCACATTTAGTACAACTTATGGTAATAAATTTTTTGTTTTGTACATCAAATACTTTGGCAAAGTTTCCTCCTGTTGCTTGAAATTGGTCTTTTTCATATTCTTCATTTTCACATTTAGGACATTTCCATTTTTTCATTTTTTCTTTTCTCCTTTTTTTATTTAAATTGTCGTTATTTTTTGTAAGATATCTTTGTTTCTCTTTTTAATAGCTTTATTCTTTGTGAGAAAATTTTTTAATTTATAAGTTGCTACATTTTATTACTATCTAATAATCTGTATTTTTTATTTTATCTCCAATTTTCTCCATTAATATATTTTGTTAGAGCCATAATAAAAGCATATTTTGTTAAATCTATTCTTGAAATTTCATTATGTGTTAACAATTGGATGCCTCCATTATAATTATGCCTTTGTTGGTCTTCTCCTAACCTTGAATTCATTGCTTCACTTAAATTTGTATCTAACACTTTTTGTACCAAATTATCTGGTACAGGAAATGATGGACTTGTACTTTAGTAGCTATTAGTATTTTCATTCTTTTTCTCCTTATAATGTGATGTTAGACAAAATGATAAAATACTATTACTTAGTTTATCATTATTAGATACTTCTAATCTTTTCTCATTACAATATGCACCTTTGCCTGCAAAAGCATAATATATATCTTTTTGGCTATAATCGATAACTAAACCAAAAATGGTTTCATCTTTTTTCTTTAAAGCGATAGATGTTGAAAATAAAGGAATTCCAGCAGCAAAGTTAATTGTTCCATTAATTGGGTCAATGAACCACACATAATCGCTATTTTCTATCATTTCTCCTTTTTCTTCTGAATAAATTGAATGTTCTGGAAACCATTCTTTTATTTTTTCTATTATTTTTGTTTCCATGAAAATATCTACATCAGTTACAATATCGTTAAGTTCCTTATTTCTAACATTTCTATTTAATTTTAATGCCTCTTCATAACTATCTAAAATAATTTTTTGTAAATCTTTTACTAAATTAGAATCTATATCCTTCATTATTAATTATCCTCCAATTTCATTGCATTCTCTATAGCTTTTCTTTGCTTTTCAAAATTTGCTTTTGTTACAGGTATTCTTGCATACATTTTTGTCTTTAAAAAATAATTTAATGTATCAAATGCTTTTAGTGTTTCTTCTGTTCCACTACCGCTTCCACCCGCACAAGCAATAGCAACTATTTTCTTTCCTTTTAGTTTGGATTCATCATTAAATGCATCACACCTTTTTAATCTATCAAAAAATGTTTTAGCTGACTCACTCATTATATTAAAACTTTCATTTTTAACTCACTTTCATATTTAATCTACTAACTTATGCTGTTCTGGTGACCATGCTGGTGTACATGTCATAGATATTACACAGTAATCAGTATCATAATAGTATTTTTCATTAGGCTCTATTAAAATAGAATCACCTTTTGAAAATTCAATTTTTTCTTTTTCAAAATTTAATGTTCCTTTTCCTTCTATAACATATATTAATTCTCTGCTTACAAGATTTACTCCATATCCACAATCTGGATATCTCCCATTAATTGTTGCTATACCTAAATCTATTTCTTTATCGTTAAATGAATATTCCAATGTTTTACACTTATCACTATTCTTTCCTTTTAAAGCATTATCATATTTAATAACTTCCATTTTTATTACCCCCTCTTTAAATTTTGCCGTATAATGTCGCGAAATTTATATGATTTTCTTTAAATCATCTAGCCATTCAAATCCTTCATTATCCAAATCTTCTAATTCTTCTATTTTAAAATATTTTACTTCTTCTAGTTCCTCTTCTTGTAATTTGCATTCATTTACATCTACATTTTTCCTAATATAATACACTGTAAAATGTGCTTTTTCATTTGTATCCATACTTAAGAATTTTAACTCATCCTTATTTAAAAAGATACCTATCTCTTCTAAAGTTTCGCGAACTCCTGCATCAATTGGTGTTTCACCTAAGTCGACTTTTCCACCACATATTCCCCATTTGCTAGGATTTGCTTTTTTAAATCTACTACGTTTTTGCAGTAAAATTTCATTTCCATCATTAATTATAACAACTCCAACAACTGATATGTAATATCCATCTGGTACATTATTAGGGTCACGAGTCTCAATATGTGTTAAAATTTTTCCTGTTTTATTTCCTGTTTTATCAACTAATTCATGTTTTTCCATTATCCTTGTCATTTTCCTCCTTAGATTTTGTCCACATCTATTCCTAATTTTTTGAAATTTTCGTTAATTTTAGTCATATCGTTATACATATCTTGTTTTAACTCAAATCTGTAATTTTCTTTTTCTATATTCAAATTTTCATCTTCTAACTCCTTGTCAATATCATAAGGTACTTTTATAAATTGAAAGGAAATATCGGATGAATATTCTTGACTTCTATATTCTCCTTCTATTATTAGATAATTACTTTTTGTAGTTTCTAACACATTGCTATCTTTATTTTTATTTCTTATAGCATCAAAAGAATTTCCTACACTTCCAACATTTATTATAGTCTTATTATATATTTTATCCATATATGGATGATGGATATGACCATATATGATAACATCTGCGACAGCTTGAGATGGTGTTTTTTTACTTGGTAAAAACATTTGATATTTTGTTTCAATACTATCTACATTTAATATTGCTTTATTATTGACAGTAGGTGTTGCATGAAACAATCTTACTAAACTTCCACTCATATAAAATTCATAGCAAAATGGTAACTTTAATAAATATTCTCTATCTTCTTTATTTATCAATGATTGATTCCATTTTATCCTTTTTTGTTCTTGTTCTGGCATTTCTTCAATGTTCTTATGTTCTATTGAAAAATGAGCATCACAATTTCCTTGCAGTACTATTTCACATTTTTTTCTGATTCTTTCTAAACATTCTTTGGGATGCGTACCTTTTGCTATTATATCTCCTAAACATATGATTTTATCTACTTTCCTTTTTGCTATATCTTTTAAAGTTGCATCTAATGCTTCCAAATTTCCATGTATATCTGAAATAATTGCTATCTTCATTATTTTATTTCATCTCCTTTTTGAGTAAAACTATTAATTATTTGCTTTTGATTATAATTTATAATTACGTTTCCTAAATCAAATATTATATTTCTTATCATTTTTATTTTCCTTTCCATTTAAAATTTTTATATTTTTATTAGCCTTATAAATCTTTTTCATCAATAAGAGATATAATATTTATTGATGGTTCTTCATATGGATGTACTTCTCTTAATCTTTTTAATACTTGTTTTACTATTTTGATATCACAGACAGTTTCTACTTTTTCTTTCATCTATCATATTCATTTTTCGTACTTAAAACTTTAAGTATTTGTATATCCAATTTTACTATGTATCTCTTTGTGGCAATTAGAACATACTAACATACATTTTAGAGCTTCTTGTTTATATTCTTTCCATGACATTGTATTTCCAGAACCCAATTTAAACTCTTTTATAGTAGGATCTTCATGATGAAATTCTAGTGCATCTATACATTTGCTATATCCACATATGCAACATTTTCCACCTAACAATTTTATTGCTTGTAACTTCATACTTCTTCGTAATATTGTTTTTTGATGTTTTCTTGTACTATAATTATATCTTGAAGACTCACCACTACATTTATGACAATATATTCTTGTAGCAGATTTAGTTTCAAATTTATTATTACATATTTCACAGATTTTTATCACTAATAATCACTTCCTATGTGTAAAATTATATAATATTTCCTATTAAATTACTAGCGAACATAAAAAAATAACAGATAATTTCTTATCTGCTATTTATGGCTCCTTTGCGAGAGACGTTTTCGAAAAGTCTATCACAAAAAAAGTTACTTATTTCCGTTTCAAATGTAGTTATAGCAATACATTGCAAGAATTGTATGTACAAGTTGGCATTTTTTTGCTACAACTGTTGTTTATAATTTAACATAAATTTTTAGGTATTGCAACAAAAAATTAAAGATTATTTTTATATTTTTCTACTTCGTCATAAATTTCATTCCAATTATTTACTCTTACAATTTCTTTGTCATTAATATCAGCATTCATCTTTGTTGTCATTAAAATAGATTTAATACCATTATCTGTTAATTCTCTACAAGTTTCATAACTATCTTCTATACATAAATCAATTTTATTTTCTTTAAAAAATTTTAATTTATCACTTACATGCAAATTTAAGCTATCATATGGAATACCATAATCATTTAAGCTCTTTTTAGTAATTTCCTCAGTATCACAATTCTTAATATTCATTAATCTTGCTGTTACAAAATGTATAGTATCTCCTTCATCTTTCAATTTTCTAATTGTTTTATTCGCATCAGGAAGCATTGTGCATTCTTCTAATACATTTTTATAATACTTATCAAAAAAATCAAATTTCGTTTTTTCATCCCATCCATATAAAACTTTTAAATAATATCTATTTTTTATTAATCCAAAACTGTCTCTATTAGTTGGTATGCCGGATATTTCTTCTTCAAATTTATCTGCATATTTTAACATTGATTTTACTGTTAAAAATGTTGTGTCATCTATATCTATTCCTATTTTCATTTTTATCTCCTATCTTTATTTAATTATCCTATCATCTATATATTCTTTTGCACATTTCCTTATATCTTCCATCTTTTGTTTTGTAGTATCATTTTTGTATTCTATTCTATTTACTAAGATATCTATATAGTTATTCTCTTTTACATATTGTAAAGATATATTAAAATTCAAATCAAATATAAATGCAATGACGCAAACCCAATAATCAATTATTGTCTTTCTATCTTCTAATTTTATGCATTTATGTTGCATAAAGTCTTCATAAACTTTTTCACTAATAGTTTCATAATTGATTGTTTTTTCATTATATATTTTAGGAAACATATCTTCTAATTTGTCTTTTTCTTTTACTCTAAAATTATCAAGTTTATCGGCATCTCGAATTATTTTACATTGTAGTAGTTCCTTTTCATTTAGATTTTCTTCAATTTTGTATTTATTATGATTATATATTGCTTTGTATATTATATTATCATATTTATTTTCATCCATAAATTTTCTAATTAAGCCATTATCAAATAATACTTTTACACCAAATTCTGCATGTTCTATTTTTTTATCATTAAATTCTCCAAATTCTTTTATTTGCTCAAATCTTCCTATATCATGTAATAATGCTATGATCTTTGCTAATTCTATATTTTCTTTATCTAACCTTAATCCATTTGCTATATATTCACTTTTTTTAACAACTTCATAAGTATGTTTTATTTTTAATGCTATACTTCCATCATTTATATCATAGTTTTTTAAATATTCTTGAAATGATTTTTCGGCCAATTCAAAGTCCATAATATACCCCTCTTTATTTTATTAATCCTCCTGAACAATGTAGTTCATAAATCAAATTATTATCTTTATATATTTGTTCTGTTCCATCAAAATTTTCTATTGTTCCTGTAGTCTTAAATGTATAAACATATCTATTATTCTCAAATTGGCTTATACCTCTAACAGGAATAACACTTTTGTCTTCTCCAACTTTCATAAGTGCTGGTCTTAAAGCATTATCCATTGCTTCCTCTCCAAGTGTATCATCAAATGTAACACCGTAATAGTTCATTCCCCATACTGGTTTATTACTGTCACAATATACAACTTCTTCTCCCATAAATTTAGTTCCACCAAAGTATGTATCATGATATATGTATTTTTTGTTATCTATTTTTTCTTCATAATGATAATCTGATGAACCTACTCTGCTTGACTTGACTTTTTCTATTGTACTATTAGCATAAGTTGATTTCTTTGCTTTTATTAAAAAATCAATAAATGTATTATTTATCATATTTTCCATATCAATTATCCTCCAATTTCATTGCATTATCTATAAATTTTCTTTGCTTTTCAAAATTTGTTTTTGTTACAGGAATTCTTGCATGCATTTTCGTTCCTAAAAAATAATTTAATGTATCAAATGCTTTTAGTGTTTCTTCTGTTCCAGTGCCACTTCCTCCTGCACAAGCAATACAAATTATTTTCTTTCCTTTTATTTTTGATTCGTCATTGAATGCGTCACATCTTTTTAATCTATCAAAAAATGTTTTTGCTGATTCACTCATTTCATGAAAATAAACTGGTGTAATAAATACATAAACATCAAAATCTCCCATATGTTTATAAATTTCATTAAAGTCATCATTTTGAATACATATATGTTTATCTAAACATATCCCCCAACCTCTTTTACCACAAGCTAAACATTTTTGAATATTCTTTCTATTAATACAAATATGTTCTACATCATTGCCTAATTTTTTTAATTCTTTCTCACATTCTTCTACACAAGAAAAAGTTAATCCTATTTTATTTGGTATAAAACTATCTTCGTTTACTCGATTACTACTGAAACTTAATATTAATACTTTCATTTTTAACTCACTTTCATTTTTAATCTATTAACTTATGTTGATCTGGTAACCACGCTGGTGTACATGTCATAGATATTACACAATACTCCGTATCATAATAATATTTTTCATTAGGTTCTATTAAAATAGAATCACCTTTTGAAAATTCAATCCTTTTATTTTCAAAATTTAATGTTCCTTTACCTTCTATAACATATATTAATTCTTTGCTTACAAGATTTACTCCATATCCTTTATCAGGATATCTCCCATTAATTGTTGCTATACCTAAATCTATTTCTTTATCATTAAATGAATATTCCAATGTTTTACACTTATCACTATTCTTTCCTTTTAAAGCATTATCATGTTTAATAATTTCCATTTTTTATTACCTCCTCTTCAAATTTTGCAACTGAGCATTGCAATTTTCATATTTTTCTTATATATATCATAAAATTGCTCTAAATACAATTATTTTCCAGATATTAGTTTCTAAAATACATAGAAGGTTGCTACTTTTAATAACATCTCTTTATATTTTATCCACTTACATTTCTATTCTTTCTCTTTGTCTTAGTGACTTCTATCTGTTCCAACTTTATTTGTTTTTCATAAAAAGAGAATGGTTTTTAAGTTACCATTCTCTCTTGATTTTTATTCAAAATAATTTACTTTTTTTATTTATTTTATAATATTTATTATCTTTTGTTCTAGTTATTCTTCCAATATAATCAAATTGTCGTTCTTCTAAAAATTTTTTAAGCTTAGTATTTAGGCTGTTAATTTCTAACTTTGGTATTTTACCTTGTTTAGGAATATCTGAATATGGTTTTTTAATATTTGACAAACACTCTGATATTTGTTCATTATTTAATATAGGACTTTGGAACATCAATAAGTTTATTAATTTTGTAATATCTAATGTATTATCAAAAAATTGTTTCAATATATTATAACTCATATTAATATACTTTCTTCCTCTTAAAATGAAATCTATGATATTTTGCTTTTGAGATATATTATTAAATTGAATTTCATCTTTACATTTACACAAAATATCTGTCTTTATTCCTCTTTCAATTTGGTCAGATGAAATTATATTAGATATAAGAGCATCATCATAATCTAAATTATCCATAATTTTATAAAATTCTTTAATATTACTTTCAACAAATTTAATAAGCAAATCACTATAATTGTTTTTTAGATTATTATAATTATTTTCATTAAATTTTATATCAATTTTTGAACTTGATAAAATTTTAGAACTTCTCTCTTTATTAACAATAGAAAAATCGAATTCATCAAATTGGTAATTAGATGAAATAGCATTAACAATACATTCAAAACTTTTATCATCAATTTTATCATTTTCTACAACACTTACAATAAAATCATCACAAGTATTTATATCTAATATAATATCTGTCTCTAAAAATTCAGAGTTTATATTAATAAATGATACTAATTTATCATCTAATTTATATTTATTATAATATTTAATAATATTATAATAGTTTGGAATTATTTTATTTTCTTCTATAAATAAGCCCCATAATGTTTCTTCATTATCAGAATCCTCATCACTAAAGCTTTTATCATCAATTAACTCTATATCATTTAAAATTTGTTCTTTTTCAATAATTTTTCTTTTTGTTTCAATATCTATCATTTCATTGTTTAATAATTCATTAATAGATTTCATATCTTCCATCGTATTGTTCTCATATTTAAAGAACACATCGTTAATATATATGTTCATATTTGAATTAATATATTGATGTATTTCTTCATGTTTAGAAATAATAGTATAGTTTTGTGTATGTATAAACTTGATATCTTCATTAAATTTTTTGTTTAATATTAATTCAATATTTTTTTGATTAATAATATAACGGTTTTGTTTATATATAGTATCAAATAATTCTGAATTTATTTCTTTACTATCAATATCTGCAAATTTAATACTTAGTATATCTAATATTTTTCTAGCTTTTTTAATTTTATCATTTTTAAAAATCCTACAAAAATGTTTGCATTTATTAACTCTATCTATAAAGTCTTGATTACTTCCTAGATATTTTTCTATATCATTTAAGTCTGCATATATTAATATCCTATTTAATAATTTTTCCTTATATATATTCGATAAATTCTGATTCAATTTATCTAACATTTCACTACAATATTTTACAAAGTATTTAATAAAAAACTGACTTATCTTTTTAGTTACAATATATTCTTTTATAAACTCTATGCCATAATCATTATTATTGAGTTGTTTAAATAAGTTCTTTAATTTTAAATCGTATATACTTGCATTCTTCAACATATAGTCAAGTAAATCAAAATTTAAAATTTCTTGTTTCAAGAAATCTTCATCTGCAAAATACCCAATCATATTTTTTATATTGTATAACCTGTAATTATAATTTGTTACTGTTTGATTGTTAACATTTAATATAAAATTTTTATCTTCGATTTTTAAAGTGGTTGGATAAAAGTAGTTTATATATTCTCTATAAGACTCATCTATATATTCATTTTTTAGTAAATACGTTAGCATAGTCATATTATCTGGTAAATTATAATATTTCTTAATACCATATTCATTAATTATTTCTGATATTTTTTTATTCTTAATTTTTACCATTTTATTACCTAACATATTAAGTTCTTCATTTTTTTGATTTATAATCTCTTCTAATTCATTTTTTGTATATCCTATTTTTTCCTCTAGATTAGATATTATATTTGTAATATTTTGTTTATTATAACTATTTACTCCTACTGTTATATTTTTTAATTTTTCAGTAGTATTTATATTACTATCTTGTAAGAAACTTACAACAGAATCATACTGCTTATTATTTATGTAAAAGCTAGAATAATTTGGATATTTTTGTAGTATATATGTCCAAACTATTCTTTTAAATTCCTCTATCGTCTTTACATTATGTTCATTACTTAATTTTTCAATTTCTGATTGTAATAAATCATATTTATTCTGCAAGTCAGATAAAATATTTTTTAAATTTTCTTCTTTATTATTAAGTATTTTATATAAAATGCCATCATTATTCTGAAGTTTTGAAAAATCTTCTGGAAACAGGTTTTTATATAAAATTATTGAAAATAACTTCTTAACATCGTACTCAACATTAATTTGTTGTGAATATATATTAAATTCATTTATAACAGAATTTAATAATCTCATATCGTCTATATATAAAGTTATATTATCTAAAAACCTTGAATTAGATAATTCTTCTTTATATGGCATTTCGTTTATTACTTCAAGTAATTTATCTTTTGAATTATTAGAATTGATAACTGGTATAACAGGAATGATAAATTCGAAAAACTTTGTCCTTTCTTTATCATCTGGAAATACATCATCTTTAACAGCATATATAAATGTAATTTTATCCTTTTTTATTATTTTAGAACTATTTAGTAATGTATTCATTTCTCTTAATTTTACAAATAAACCAGAATAATTTTTAATTCTATCTAAATCTTCAAATATTACAACATCATATTTAGTCACTTCAAAAAAATATATGATTTCATCAATATATTTATTAAAAATTGATTCTTTAACTTGTTCATCTTTAGGTGTAATTTCTAATTCTATATCGTTTTTCTTTATTGTTAATCTACACGAAATACTAACTAAAATCTTATATAAAATATTTAATATATATATAATTGCAATTATACTAATTGCTGTAAATGTAGATTTAATTATAAAATTTAATATACCATCTACCCAATTGTTAAAGAATATAAAATTATAGCTAAACTTATCTACAATAAAATTTTTTACATTACTAAAAATATCAGGATTTATAATCCAAATTACAGAAAAGATAAGTAATATCATTGCTAGGATTTTTAACCATAATTTACTATTTAAATTATTAATTTTTTTAAAACGTGAAAATGGTGTTTTATTTATTTTTTCTTTATAAAACAATTGTTGCAATATACTTTTCTCTATGAGATTATCATCTTTTTGATAATCTTTTTGATCAAAAGTTGCTAGAGAAATATTTAAAAATCTTTCTTTATTTTTTGATTTCTTTTGATATGTATTTAAAATACTACTTTTGCCAGAACCATAATTACCAGTTAAAGCAATATTTTTAATGTTAGGTTCTTTTATAGCCCAATCTAACGCAGACAAATAAATGTCAGAATTTTCTGCATTATCTGTTGGAGCTAGGCTATGAAATTTGATATTTTTATTTGTTTCTCTGCCTTTATCTGAAAACATAATTATCCTCCTATACTCTGTTTGTTTATTTTTCTTTAGTATAAAAGGATTTTAAAACTATTCTAATCCCTCTAGTCTCTTCTTTATTTCTTCTGGTGAAGGTAGCAAATCTTTCATTTTTTCTGGTAAAGTATCTCTCATTTTATAAGTCGCTACTCCTATTGGTTTGTCACTATCATTCAAAGCATATTCTACAACCGTTCTATTTTTATTTTTGCATATTATAATTCCAATTGATGCATTTTCATCTTCTAATTTTACTTGCTTATCTAATGCTGTTAAATAAAATTGAAGTTGTCCTACAAATTCAGGCTTAAAATCTCCTATCTTTAATTCGATAGCAACTAAGCTTTTTAGACTTCTATGATATAGTAATAAGTCGATATAAAAATCATCTCCACCAACATTTATATGATATTGACTTCCCATAAAAGCAAAATTCCCACCCATTTCTTCAAGAAATGCTCTCATATTATTTATTAGACTTTCTTCTAATTCTCTTTCGGAATGTTGTTCAGAAAGTTCCATAAAATCGAAAATATATTCATCTTTTACTGCTAATTTAGCTTGATTTACATATTTTTCTGGTAGAGTTTCATCAAAATTAGTTTGGTTGATTAAATATTTTTCATAAGTTTTATTTTCTATATGATTAATTAACACATCTTTTGTCCAACCATATTTTTTAGTCATTTTTATATAAAACTCTCTTTCAAGTTGGTCTTTGCATTTCTCCATTATAGCCACATTTTTACTCCAACTAATTTCTGCCACTAATGGTGGCAGAATTTCATTATCCTTGTATTCTACATACAAATTACGCATTCTCCACAAATTTCTTGCTGAAAAGCCATGAACATCTGGAAATTCTTTTTTCAATTCTTTTGATAATAATTCAACAATTGATTTTCCCCAGCCTTTTTCTTGCTGCTGATTGTATATTTCTTGTCCAATTCCCCAATATAAACTAATTAGAGTCTTATTAACTGCTCTCATTGCTTCATATTGACTATTTCTAATTTTATTCTTAATTTCTCCTATAAAGTTTTTATACTCTTCGTTTATTAAATTATCTTCCACTATTTTCCTCCATTTTGAAAATTGCAGCATGATGTTGCAATTTTCATATTTTCTTATTTATATCATAAAATTGCTATAAATACAATTATTTTCCAGATATTAGCTCTTAAAATACATAAAAGGTTGCTATTTTTAATAACAACCTTTTATGTTTTATCTACTCAAATTTCTATTCTTTTTCTTTGTTTTAGTAACTTTCATCTGTTCAAACTTCATTTGTTTCTCAATTCTCACAACTTCTTTAACTTTTGGTATATCTTCTAAAATACAATTTGCAGTTTTCAAATTTTTTCTGTAAATATTTAAAACATTTGTACATTCATCTCTTTTATTTTTATATTCCTTTATCAACTTATCATCTGTACAATTTCTTAACTTATTTCTATATTTTTGCCTTATACTAGCAACATATTTGATATTTTCTTCAGTTTGTAAAATATAGCTTTTTACATCTTCTACTGTCTTTATTTTTTCTGTTACAATAAGTCTAATCTCTTTAGAATATCTTTCCATTTTTCTAACTTCTTGTCTCATTTCAGGAGATAATGGCTTGTAATTTTCTCTTTTGGGTATTAAGCCTAATAAGTGAAATAATAATAGAAAAAGTATATCAATTCCTTTCATTTTACTTATATTCTTTAAATCTCCTTTAAATTTATAGACTTTATATTCCTTCTTATTTCTTTTGGGTTTTACAAATTCTAAATATCTGTTTTGCATATAATATGGATTTTGATTTACTCTACTTGCAATATTCTTTGGCAAATATTCTTCTCCTAGATGATACATTCTTACTGCTCTTTTATCATTTACAGAACGAATTGTAGAATATTTTCTGTTATAATCATCATCTATAATATATCCCTTTTTAAGCATTATCTTTTTAAATTGAGCATAATTTATACACATTTCCATTGCCTCATCAATCGCCTGTCTCATCAAATTATATTTCGTTGGCTCTCCTCTTTTTTCTGCAAAATAGATATTTCTTGGAGTTCTACCTTTCGGCTTTTCAATTACTGTTATATTATATTCTTTGCATAATTCATCTGATAATTCTCTAAAATGATAATATGCTCCTTTATTACAATTAAATTTCTTTCCAGTAAACATATTAACTGAATTTACAACAAAATGATTATGATATGTGCCAGTATTAAAGTGTGTAGCTACTATTACTTGATATTCACTCCACATTTTTCTAGCAAGTTCTACTCCTATTTTATGTGCTAGTTCTGGAGAAACTTCTCCTGTTTTAAAACTTTGATATGCATGATAAGCAATATTTCCTGTGCATTTATCAAATCTTTTTTGTACTGATGTCATTTCTTCGTATGCAGTTTCAGCTTTACAATTAACTCCTGTTACATACATAGTTTTTTCATTTTTATCAATCGTTTTTTCTTCATTTTCTGCATATTTTAATACTTGCTTTAAATCCGAAAAGATTGTTTTTTCTGGATTCTTTGCATAATTTACTACACGAGAAAGACTATCTTTAATCGCCCATATTTTTGTTGTCGCCATTGTCATCACCATCTTTTTTGTAATTGTAAATATCTAAAAAATCACTTTGCATTTTTGTTATTTTCTCTTTTATTTCTTCGTCATTTAGATACGGAAATTCATTTTTTAATTCTACAATTCCTGTATAAATTTTATAAATATTCTCATCTGGTATTGCATAAATTTCTTGTTGTAATCCACATTTTCTTAAATATGCTGACAAATTCAATCCACTTTTTTTAGCATTTCTTTTTAATTTTTTCTTTTCATTTTCATTTACTCTAACATTAATTCCTATTGTTCTATTTCTCATAATTTTTCACTTCCTATCTTTAGAAAATTTTATTTTATCTTCAATAAAATCTTTGTTTTATTTTTGCTTTTTTTGTTCAGTTTCTATTTCTTTTTTAGTTTTCCAGTAGGGGTTATAGGGGAAGATTTTCCCCTTTCAGCGTAAGCTGTCGGTTTTGTGGCAACACAAAACCTATGCTCGCTACACTTATAGACATTAAATTTGTATATACATTTGTCTTTTCACTCCTACTAGCAATTTCTTATACATAAATTAATTCATTTAATACAATTTCTTCTGCTGTATTTCTAAAATTATTCATCATTCCTACCCAATAAAGTTGGTCAGTATTTTTCATTTCTTCTGTTAAATGATTTTTTTCTTTTAATTGCTCTATTATAACTTCAACTCTTTGTAATGCTGTTTCTTGAATTTCTTTTAAATGTTTATTTAATGTTCCATTTATAAACATTATTGTATATTCTGCTTTTCTATTTTCTTTTAAAAATTTTAATCTTGCTCTACCATATTTATTTAAAATTATTTTTTCTTCTTTCTTTAAAATTAAATTAGGCATATAGTAATCTCCAACTAAACTATATTCAATTCCAGTTTTTTCATCAATATAACTTTTTCTTAATTCTTTATTCTCCATTTTCAATTCCTCCAATATATAATTTTTAACTAACCTTTACTTTTTCTTTTTCCTTTACTCTAATTGCTCCTACAATTCTATTTGCTTTTTTCTGTGGATATTTTTTATCATCTGTAACTAATTCTACTAATTTAAAAAGTTTTTCTCCATTATCATTTGTTTCATCTATTGTAAGATACTTTTTCTGGTATCCTTTCTTTTGTTCATCTAATCTTGCCACCTCATAATAAGATACTTCGTAATATTCATTTAATCGGTTAATATATTCTTGTAGCTCTTGCTTGTCCATCATAATTGTTGTTCTAACATCTTTATCTTTTTCATCTGAAATAGTCATATCAAACATTCCATTTTGCATTAGTTTATATATTTGCTCTATAAAAGTATTTCTTAATTTTATATTTACTAAGTTGTAATTACCTTTTTCATCTTTTTCAATGGTTAAACTCTCTAAAAACTTTGAGATAAATTCCTGTTTTTCTTCTTTGGTTTTGCTTTTCCATTCTGCCATAAGCATATCGTAAAATTTATTTGAACAAATTAATTTTTCTTTTTCTACATCTCTATCTGCCATTAAATGTTGTGGATTAAATGTTTGCTTATTTATATCAATACTTTCTATTCTTTTTTGTTCTAATAATGTTAGCTTTTCATCAATTACTCTATATTCTCCAGAAAATTCTTCTACATCAACAATACCTTTTACATAAGCATCTTTTATTCTGTTTTTTTGACTTTGTAATGAAGAAATTTCTTTATCTAGTTTTGCTGTATTTCGTTCTTTCTTATCCGCTAAAACAGGATAAAAATATTTCTTTACTGTCATATCGTATTCAATTAAATCCATTATAAATGGCATAACTAAATTTTCAATTAAATCCTCTCGTAAATAAATTTTACATTCATTGCAATGATAATACATATATTTTTTCTTTTTACCACCTGAGCCTTTGCATTGCATAACTTTGCCACATTTAGGACATATCATCTTTTGCATAAAGATATATACCCTGTCTCTACAAAAAGCTCTTTGATTCTTTTCTTTTTGTATTTGCACATCTTCAAACATTGCTCTTGAAATAATTGGCTCAACAACATTCATATAGACAACTGTTTCTTTTTCCTGAATATTTTTATATTTCTCGAAATCTCCTATATAAATCTTATTACTTATTATTTTAGCAATGGTTGTATCTTTCCACTTCTTATTTGTTTGTGTAGGTATACCTTCATTATTTAAAATATTTGCTATTGTTTGATAACTCTTCCCCTCTAAATACATATTAAATATTCTTATAACTAAATCTTTTGTAGTTTCATCTATTACCATTTTCTTATTTTCTCTTTTGTATCCTATTGGGCAAGTTCCGAGGAATATGTCCAGATTTTATTGCTCCTGTCATTCCAAATTTTGTTCTTTCACTTACTATCTCTAATTCTAATTGAGAAAGAACTGTTAACATTCTTACAAAAAATCTTCCATTTGCAGTGCTAGTGTTTACATCATCTCTATCACAAATAAGATAACAATTATGCTTTTCTAAATCTGATATTAGTATTTCTAAATCTCTAACAGACCTTGTAACTCTATCTAGCTTATATGCTACAATATAATTAATTTTACCTATTCTCATATCTTCTAACATCTGCTGAAAAGCTGGTCTGTGTTCCATATCTTTTGCTGATATTCCTGCATCTTTATACACTTTGTAAATTTTGTATTCCTTATATTTACATAGTGCTTTTAATTTTTCCTCCTGTTCTCCCAAACTAAATCCTTCTCTTGCTTGATCTTCTGTACTTACACGAATATAAATTCCTGCTACTTTTCTTTCTTCATTCATTACAAAATTACCTCCTTTTTCTTTTAATGAATAGAAAGACACTATAAATGATTGTCTTATGGCTTTAGCCATTAGAAATCATTATATGCATAACGCAAAAAAAGTGCCACATAGCATATTTGTTTAGCTATTGACACTTTAAAATTTTTATTTATTGTTTTAACTATCTCTATTTTTCTTTTATACATAATTAATAAATCAATATAGTACAATTTTTAAAAACTCTAAAATATCAATGCTTTGACTTGCTATACTATGTTTTCATTAAATTTTGATAGTGGATATTTATTATCCAAACTACCTATGTAAAAGTAATCTTGTTCATTAAAGAATAAATATAGCTTATCTTTAATAATTACTCGGTGTGGCTCTACATACGCTAGATTGGTATGTTCCACAATTCGTAAGGTACCATTGATAATTTCTGGTTTTACCTTTTTCATTTTGCAAGTCCACTCAATTTTAGAGAGTAATTCTTTACTCATATTGATTTCTTTTTTAATTATATGTAACATAATACCACAAAAACCTCCTTTTTTCAATATTTTTGGTCAAAAAAAAACCGTTTCTTTTGAAACGGTTTCAGTTTTTGTGTTCATCTAACTTTTGTAATCTTGAAATTAAGTTTTATCAAGGTTTTCAAAAAGTTCGACGAAAACTCTTATTGGCTCCTCTTGTTGGACTCGAACCAACGACCTATCGGTTACTGCACTACACTAACTTTCATTAGCATTAGATTTCTCTAATTTGTAGTCTGGACTTTCTCTTTACCATATCTTTCGACTTAGGTAGGTGGTGTAAAGTCTCTACACATAGCTTT
>CALXME010000013.1 GCA_944389395.1 uncultured Clostridia bacterium
TTTCACTGTTAACTCAACCTTTCTCATTTGTACCTCCAATAAAAATGTAATAACTTTTGTATTATATAATTTTTTATCGAAAGTATCTATAATGTTTTTTGGTTGAGACATTTTCTCAAATGATTTATTAAGACATTATCATAAATGAATCAGAGAGCCAAATTAGAATTCCGAAAAACTATTGACAAAATCATGGTTTTTTGGTATCATTTTAAATGCTTGATAATATAATGTAATGAATGCAGGTATAGTTTAATGGTAAAATAAAACCTTGCCAAGGTTTAGTTGCGGGTTCGATTCCCACTACCTGCTCCAAAATATGGCGACATAGCCAAGTGGCTAAGGCACGAGTCTGCAAAACTCTGATCCCCGGTTCGAATCCGGGTGTCGCCTCCAATATTAATAATTTTAGACGGTTATTATAGAGTGTTACATAATATCATAGATAACCAAATTCACTGAAAATACTGTCATTGAAAACAGTATTTTATTTTTATATCTAACACAGATTATCATAGATTATTATAGAAGATTATGGGCGTTGCAATAAAATTGCAGTAATTTTTAGTAGTATGAGGGAAAAATTATGGAAAAAAATACAATACTTTAGAATATTATAACAAAAATGCAAAAACATATTGTGAACAAACATTAGAGGGAAATATTCAAGAGAATTATGATAAATTTTTAAAACATTTGCCTACTAGTGCATATATTTTAGACTTTGGTTGTGGTTCTGGAAGAGATAGTAAATATTTTTTAGAAAAGGGATATAAAGTTAAAGCAATAGATGGCTCAATAGAAATGTGCAAGTTAGCTAGCAAATATATAAATCAAGAAGTGACATGTATGAAATTTGAAGAATTGCAAGATATAAATACATATGATGGTATTTGGGCATGTTCTTCAATATTACATGTTGAAAAAGAAAATTTGCCTAATATTCTTAATAAAATGATAAATGCTTTAAAAGTTAATGGAATAATTTATACTTCTTTTAAAATAGGAGAAGGTTTTGAAATAAAAGAAGGAAAATATTATAACTATCTAACCAAAAATGAAATGATACAAATATTAAGAAATCTAAATATGAAGGTTAAACTAATTGATTATTTTGAAACGCTACCAAGTACAAAGAGAATAGCTAAAAATACAATTTGGGGTAATTTTATTATAAAAAAGTTTGAAAAATCTTCTTTATAATTTGACTTTTCCTATAAATCTGTGTATAATAAATATAGGAAATGAGAAACCACAAAGTGGTCGCCGATATGAATTTTATTAAATAACCATTTACTCGACCAAAAGCAGAATGGTTATTTTTTATTGCCTATGCAGTAAATACACGATGAAGATGACTAAGGCAAAATTTATGATAGTTACTCCTACTAATCCAAAAAATAGTAGTTTGATGATTGTTAATAATATTGTTTCTACCATAGCACCACCTCCGCTGTCAATCTCACAACAAATAGCTGTGGAACAAGTATGTATACATCAAAGAGTTAAGGTGGCAACCAAC
This sequence comes from uncultured Clostridia bacterium, assembly GCA_944389395.1. Taxonomy (GTDB): domain Bacteria; phylum Bacillota; class Clostridia; order TANB77; family CAG-508; genus CAG-269. The sequence continues at coordinate 1,523 of CALXME010000013.1, forward strand.
TCTGCTTATTCTCATTTCCTATGGTTTACACTATACTACATTTTTAGATAAAACACAAGCAAACATAGTAAAAATTTACAATTAATTTATAGTATTAATAGAATATAAGTTATATGGTTGCAGTAAAATTGCAGTAATTTTATAAAAAATTAAACGTAGATTTGATAGAAAAGAGGTAATATATATGAAAATACTAATTATATGTAGTAAAGCATTTTATAAAAATATTCCTATAATTAAACAAAAATTAGAAGAGTTTGGACATGAAATATCACTTCCAAATTCTTATAATAATCCTCAAGCAGAAAAAGAAAGTTGGGATTTAGGAGAAAAAGAGCATTCCGAATTTAAGGCAAGAATGTTTAAACAAAGTAAAGAAACTATTGAAAAAATGGATGCTGTATTAACTTTAAATTTTGATAAAAATGGACAAAAAAATTATATAGGTGGAGCGACATTTTTAGAGTTATATGAAGCATTTATAAATAATAAAAAGATATACTTATATAATGATATACCCGAAGGAATGCTATATGATGAAATACAAGGCTTTTCACCAACAGTAATACATGGAAATATAGACTTATTAAAATAATAGTTCCTTAAATATTAAAATTTGATAGGAAGTAATTGTGAAATTTATGATGATTTTATCATATAGAACTTAAAGTTCCATTAACAATAGACAAAGGTTTACTTGTAAAAACTTTTGTACCTGAAGTTTTTGCAGATAGAAAAATAGCTGGCAAGTCTAATTTATCACCTTCAGTTCCTTCTGCTGATAAAGCTTGATGATAAGCTTGATATACTACTAAAGGTTTGTTTTCTACAATAGAAACATCTGCTATTTTATTATAACTCATATATAATTCTTCTAATTTAGTTAATGAAGTAAGAGGTGTTATATCTGAAATAGAATTACCATCCATCTGCAAAACTTCTAAATTTGTTAATTCAGATATAGGACTAATATCTGTTATATCATTATTTGTTATCCATAAAGACTGCATTTGAAGCATTTTACTTAAAGGTTTTATGTTGGTTATATTATTATTATTATTATTATTATTATTATTTATCATAAGCCATTTTATATTAGTTAAATTAGATAAGTTTTCGATATTTTCTATTTTATTTTCTGCTAAATTCAGCTTTACTAAATTTGTTAAACGAGAAAGATAACTAATGTCAGAGATATTGTTTTTAGAAAGTTCTAATTGTGTTAAATTTTGCAAATTAGATATTACAGAAATATCAGTAATATTATTTTGGCCTAAATATAAAGTTGTCAAATTTGTCAAATTTCCTAAAACACTAATAGAAACTTTTATTTTACAGCTTTAAAAAATTCATATTCTTCGCCTGAAGTTGTATAATTATCATACAAATAACCTTTATAAATACCGCCATCATTTCCAGACAAATCAACATCCAATTTCATATTATATATAAACTTTTCATTTTGGTTATTCACAATATTAATATTAAAACTAAGAGTATAATTAATATCTTGTAAATTCACATTAGCCTCTTGCAAAATCTTACCATTAAAAGAAACTGTGTTAGAACCCTCAGATACAGCATAATCTGTCACAATATCTTTATTCATAAAACCAAGTGTAATAGGATTAGAACAATCAGTATAGAAAGTTGGGGTAGAATAATCATTAGATTCATTTTCAGAATTAGTATTCATCACATTAAAATCAATTCTACCATCAACAGGTTCTTGTAAATCTTTATACTTTGCAAAATCAAGGGCATTTTTATAATTAAGTAAAGGGTGACCAAGAGCTCCATTAACTTTAATTTGAATATTATCAATATATAATTGATTTACAGTATTTTCATTTGTTAGATCATAAATATAACTAGTATTATCTAAGAAAATAGCAATATCTGTATATTGAGAAATATGTAAGCCTTGCAAAGCTTGAGTATCAGTTACATCAACAGCATTAGCGCTACTATAAAGCATTACCTTGTGCACTTTAAAAACAGCATTTTCGTTACCCTCTGCAATTTTAACAACATTATCTGCAAATTTTTCCTTCATAAACTGTTTATATAAAATCACATTATAACAAATAACTCCTAATACACATAAAATAACAAGTAAAATAGCTAAAATAATTTTAAATTTTCTTACATTCAGTTTTTTCATCATTAGAAAATCCTTCCTATAATTAAAGTTTAAAGTCTATTATATAGCATTTCCATATAAGAATATACTTTCTTATGCCAATCTTTATCACTAGCATATCTTGTATTAACACCAGCTAAAGTTGGACCATTATAATACCAAGCTGCAGCTGTTTCGCCATCATAAATCTTAGTTCCAGATGGATTTAAGTAATATTTTACTAAAGATTTAGCAACTAATTCAATTCCATCTTTGTAATCTTCAAATTCATAAGAAGATTCATAAGGTGTACTATCATAAGAACCATACCCAAATAAATTTTTCTTTTCATTAGCAATTTGAGAAGTTCCCCAAGCGCTTTCGTGGATAGCCATTGAAGCTAAGAAAATACCATTAATATTATATTTTTTCTCTATATTATAAAATACTTCTGCATTATTTTCAAAAATCTTATTTCTATCATTTGAAATTCCAGTAAAGATTTTTTGATAATCCTTTAAAGTTAGGCCACTAGGTTTATTTAATTCCATATCGATATTTACTTTTAGTAAAATCCTTTGAATTCTATTTTTCTCAGGCATACTAGGAGTAACATAAGCAGAAGTTAAACTAGAAGTTGGCAAATATCCTTCTAAAGAATCAAAAGAAACTTTGCACCATTCTTCACTAGGTAATTCTAATAATTTAACATCTAAATTTTGTTTAATTTCAGCTAATTCTTTTCCCTCTTTATCTGGAGTTTCTCTTAAAGTAGAAGTAGAGGTTAAATAAACTGTATCGCCTATATGAATATGTAATTTTGCTAAGAAATCAGAAGTACCGATATCTAAAATTTTTGGAACAGGATCTTGAATACGTTCTTTACTTAAAATAATTTCTTCGATAAATTCTCCATTTTCATAAGTTTTGACTAAAGAAACATTTTCTTTTCCATTAGCACCTTCTTGAAGAACAACTTGTTCTCCTTTTGGAAGAGATGGATTTTGTTGTGTGTTAATTTCAAATTCAATTTCACGTTCTTCTGTTACTTGTTCTTTTACCTTTTCAAAGTTAGAATTTTCAGAAATAATTTTTTGCATATTAAGAGCTCTTCTATTAATTTCAAATTGATTTGCTTCAAAAGCTTCTACTTCTGGTTCTTCTGTTTCTTTTGCATAACTTTCTACGAAAGAAGTATTTTTTGGAAAAAGGGCAATGATAATAAGAAGTGTCACAATACAAGCAATAATCAAATTAGACAATTTAACACTTTTTCCGGTTATGTTATTATCACTAAAAGCGATAGAAGGAATTCTTCTTTTCTTTTTAGCTTTATTTGCTTTTTCAAATTCTTTTTGATATTCTATTTGTTTTTGAGGATTGCGTTGAATTTCTTGTAATTCTCTAAATACTTCGGATAAATTACGTCTTTCAGGTTGATTTAGATTTCTATCATCTAACACAAAATATCCCCCACTTTCTTTTATAATTATCCATCACTATTATACAATAATAGACAAAACTTGTCTACCAAAAAAGACAAAAAAACAAAGAATAGAAAATATTTCTAGTCATATTTACAAATTAGCATAAAAGATACCTAAAATTTAGCTCTATTAATATTTTTGTCAAAACCATATTCTGGGCGTAACAATCCGGGGCTTTGACTACCAATATTAATAAAGCTAAATTTTAATGATAAGTAGCAAGGATAAGAAAAAAACAGCTTGCAAAATTTGTAAAATAGTATATAATAGACATATATACAAAATGTAAGGAGGTGAATGAATGGAAACAATAGAACAAAAAATAGGATATGAATTTCAAAATAAAGAACTACTAAAAAAAGCATTAACACATACTTCATATGCCTATGAGAAAAATGTAGAAAGTAACGAAAAATTAGAATATTTAGGAGATAGCATTTTAGAATTTATTACAAGCAAATATCTATATTTTCATTATCCTAATTTAAAAGAAGGAGAAATGACTAAAGTTAGAGCAACAGTAGTTTGTGAAAAAAGCTTACACAAAATAGCAAAATTGCATGATTTTAGTGATTTCTTATATTTAGGAAAATCAGAACAGCTATCTGGCGGAAAAAATAGACCAGCCATTTTAGCAGATAGTGTAGAAGCGGTTATTGCAGCAATATATTTAGATGGTGGAATAGAACAAGCAGAAAAATTTATTATAGAAAACCTAAGAAAAGAAATTGCAGAAGCAACAAAACATGTAGGAAGTAAAGACCATAAAACCGTATTACAAGAAAAGTTACAAATACATGGAGATGTAAAAATAGAATATGAAATAACAAAAGAAACAGGACCAGACCATGACAAAAGTTTTGAAGCACAAGTAAAATGTAATGGTAAGATATTAGCAAAAGGGACTGGGAAAAGCAAAAAAGAAGCAGAAATGCAAGCAGCTAAAAAAGCCTTAAATAATTTAAAATAAAGAAGAGGTGAAACAATGAAAAAACAATACATTATTCCCATTTTTGTACCACACCTAGGATGTCCAAATGATTGTATATTTTGCAATCAAAAATCCATAAGTGGGCAAACAGAGAACATGACAAAAGAAAAAGCTAAAAAAATAATAGAGGAATATTTAAAAAGTATTCCAACAAAAGAAGATGCTACCATAGAAATTGCATTTTATGGAGGAAGTTTCACTGCAATAGAACCAGAAAAACAAGAGGAACTTTTGCAAATTGCTTATGATTATATAAAACAAGGAAAAATAGAAAGTATTCGCATTTCCACAAGACCAGATTGTATTAATAAAGAAATATTAAAAAGACTAAAAAAATATAAAGTAAAAACAATAGAACTTGGAGTACAATCTGCAAATGACTATATATTAAATAGAGCAGGTAGAGGTCACAATTTTAATGATGTAAAAAAAGCTTCTAAAATGATTAGATGGAATGGTTTTCAATTAGGTCATCAAATGATGGTAGGATTACCAGAAAGCACGAGAATAGATGAAATTAATACAGCCAAAGCATTAATAAAATTAAAGCCTAAAATGGTAAGAATATATCCTGTATTAGTAGTAAAAGGAACAAAATTAGAAAAAGAATATGAAGAAGGAAAATATCGACCATTACCATTAGTACAAGCAGTAGAAATTTGTAAGCAACTAGTAAGAATGTTTGCAGACAAAAAAATTGATGTAATTAGAATAGGATTACAAAATACAGATGAAATTACAGACCCAAAAGGAGAAAAAAGTGAGGTGGTAGCAGGACCATATCATCCAGCTTTTAGACAATTAGTAGAAGCTGGAATGTGGTATGATGCTATTGTCGAGAAAATTAAAAAATTGAATGTAAAAGTAAAAGAAGTAGAAGTAACAGTAAATCCAATAGATGCTAATAATGTCATTGGACATAAAAAAGAAAATGTCATTAAATTAAAAGATACTTATGATGTGGATTTGATTTTAAAACAAGATGAGGAAATAAAACAAGGAAAATCTAAAATTGAAATCACAAAAACATATCAAGACTTTTTAGATTAATAGTATAAAATCACCTAAATTACAAATACTTGTAATAAAGGTGATTTTATGCATTTAGAAGAAAAATATAATGGAAAGAGAATCGTCATAGAAATAGTAGGAACCATTCTGGGCTCTTTCATCATGGCTTTAGGAGTTTCTTTGTTTTTATTACCAAATCAATTATCTTCTGGTGGTTTAGCTGGTATTGCAACTATAACATATTATTTATTAAATATACCAATGGGAACTGCTATTTTAGTGTTAAATATTCCGTTATTCATAATTGCAGTCTACAAATTAGGAAAAAGTTTTTTTATTAAATCTATTGTGGGAACAATTGCATTATCTTATTTTATTGATATTTTAGATAAATTTCCCCCTTTAACAAATGATAGATTTTTAGCCTGCGTGTATGGAGGAATTCTCATGGGCTTAGGAACTGCTATCTTACTTAAAGTTGATTCTTCCACAGGAGGAAGTGATTTAATTAGCCAATTAGCTAAAAGTTATAACCCAATGGTTAGAATGAGTAATATCATTACGATGATTGATATCGCTATTATAACACTAAATGTCATTTCCTTTGGAGAAATAGAAATTGGACTGTATTCAGCAATTGCTATTTATTTAATGGGAAAAATGATAGATGTTTTATTTGAAGGTATTTATTTTACCAAATTAGTCTTAATAATTTCTCATAAAAATGAAGCTATTGCAAAAGAAATTGGAGAAAAAATTCAAAGAGGAACAACGGGATTATTAGGAAAAGGAATGTATACACAAGAAGAGAAATTAGTATTAATGTGTGCAGCTTCTAGAGGAGATGTTGGGAGAGTAAAAATGGTAGCTAGAAAAATAGACCCAAGATGTTTTATTATCATTATGAATGCAAGAGAAGTTTTTGGATTAGGATTTAAAAAAATAGGATAATGTAAAAACCTGTGAATTGTAACAGAAATTCATAGCATTTTTTTTAATAAATTTCATTAAAAAAATAAAAATATATGATATAATAAAAGACAATAAAAATATATAAACAGGAGCAAAAAATGAAAGAACAAACATATCAAATTACAAATCCAAGAGCTTTTGAATTAAAAGACATTTTTGAATGTGGACAATGTTTTAGATGGAATTCAGAAAAAGACGGAAGTTATACAGGAATTTGGAAAAACAATGTTATTAATGTAAAAAAAGAAAATAATAACATTATTTTTCAAGGAATAGCAGAAAATGAAATAAAACAAGAAATAGAATACTATTTTGATTTAAATAGAGATTATGAACAAATAAAAAAACAATTAGCATCAATTGATGAGCATCTAAAAACAAGTATTCAATATGGAAAAGGAATCAGAATTTTAAATCAAGATTTATGGGAAACAATAATATCTTTTATCATATCTGCCAATAACAATATACCTAGAATAAAAGGAATTATTGAAAGGCTATCTCAAAACTATGGAAAAGAGTTCAAATGGAGAGGAAAATCATATTATACATTTCCAACACCAGAAGAATTAAAAAATGTAACAGTAGAAGAATATAGAAAACTAGGATTAGGATTTAGAGATATTAGAGTTTATGAAACAACCAAAATGATTTTAGAAAAAAAAGTAGACTTAGAAAAAATGAAAACTAATCCCAATACATTAGAAGTACGAAACCAATTATTAACATTATCAGGAGTAGGACCAAAAGTAGCAGATTGTATTTTATTATTTTCAGATTTAAAAAGATTAGAAGTATTTCCTATAGATGTATGGGTCAGAAGAGTGATGAATGATTTATATTTCCAAAAAGAAGATGAAACAAAGTTAAGTAAAAAACAAATAGAAACATTAGCACAAGAAAAATTTGGAAACCTAGCAGGACTAGCACAACAATATTTATTTTATTGGAGAAGAGAAGCTTAGAACAAAGGAGAGAAAAATGGGACTAAGAATTGTATATGGAAAACCAGGAAGTGGAAAAACCAAATTTTGTTTTTCAGAAGTAGCAAAATTAATTCATACAGAGAAAAAAATATATATTATCACACCAGAACAATTTTCTTTTACAGCAGAAAAAAACTTAATGGAAGCCATTCCACAAAAAGCAGTATTTAATGCAGAAGTTATTACATTAAGCAGAATGGCATATCGTGTCATGGAACAAGTAGGAGGGGCAACCAAAACTAATTTAAGTAAAGCTGGAAAAGCAATGTTAGTAGCTTCTATATTAGAAAAAAATAAAAAAGACTTAAAATTTTTAGGAAAATCAGATGAAAATATAGAATTAGGGATACAAGCCATTACAGAATTTAAAAAACATGGTGTAAAAATAGAACATTTAAAAGAAGAAACTAGCAAAATAGAAGATACCTATTTAAAAACAAAATTAACAGATTTAGGAATTTTATATGAAGAATTCGAAAATCATATACAAAATCATTATATAGACGAAACCGATTTATTAACCATACTTGCAGGACAACTAGAAGAAACAGACTTTGCTAAAGATAGTATCATTTATTTAGATGAGTTTGCAGGGTTTACGATGCAAGAATATCAAGTGATAACAAAATTAATAAAACAAGCAAAACAAGTAACCATCACCATGACATTAGATAATTTGGAAACCAATACCAACCCAGACATAGATGTTTTTTATTCTAATAAAGTAACACTATCCAAATTATTACAATTTGTAAAAAAGAATGATTTAAAGTTAGAAAAACCAATAGCATTAGAAAAAATAGAGCGTTTTAAAACGCCAGAATTAAAACATTTAAGCGAAAATTTATATCATCCCAAATCCACAGCATATAAAAAAAATGTGGAAAACATACATCTATTTTTAGCTAAAAATCCATATACAGAAGTAGAAAATATAACAAAACAAATCAGCAATTTAGTGAAAAAACAACCAATTCAATATCGAGATATTGCCATTATTACAAAAGACATAGAAACTTATGGGAACTTAATTAGAAGCATTTTTGCATCTTATCAAATCCCCGTTTTTATCGATGAAAAAAGAGAATTAAACCAAAATAGTATTATTCAATATTTTTTAGCAATTTTAGAAATACTAGTGAAAAATTTTTCGAACGAAAGTATTTTTCACTATTTAAAATTAGGATTTCATGATATCGATAAAGATGAAATATTTGCATTAGAAAATTACACCATCAAATGGGGAATTACACAAAATAAATGGAAAGTAGATTTTTATCAAGAAATAGAAGAAAATAAAGAAAAAGTAGAAAGATGGAATACTTTAAGAAAGCAAATAGTCATGCCATTAATGGACTTAAAAGAAGCAATTGGAAAAGAAAAAAATGCAATTCAAATTAGCAAAGAAATCTATTCTTTTTTACAAGAACAAGGAATAGAAGAAAAAATAAAAGAAAAGATATATGAATTACAAGAAGCGGGAAAAATAGATTTAGCAAATGAATATAAAGAAAGCTATCAAGTCTTAATAAATATGTTAGATGAAATGGTACTCATTTTTGGAGAAGAAAAAATGAACTATGATACCTATGCTAAAATGATAAAAATAGGATTAAAAAATAGCGGATTAGGCAAAATACCAGGAACACAAGACCAAGTAATAGTAGGAGATATAGAAAGGTCAAGAAGTCATTGTGTTAAAACAGTATTTATCATAGGACTAAATGATGGTTCTTTTCCAAGCATCCACAAAGAAGAAGGATTTTTGAATGATAAAGATAGAGAAGTTTTAAAACAAGATGGAATAGAATTAGCAAAAGGAACATTAGAAAATTTATATGAAGAAAATTTTAATATTGATAAAGCATTTACAACAGCAGAAAATAACATCTATTTATCTTATTCTTCTGCAGATGGAGAAGGAAAAGCATTAAGACCATCTATTTTAATTAATAAAATAAAGAAAATGTTTCCTAAATTACAAGAAGAAAGTGATGTTATACATAAACAATATCAGATAATAAATGAAGAAATTACTTATCAAGAATTATTAGAAAATATAGCAAAATTAGAAAAGAAAGAAAAAATAGAAGAAATATGGTTTTCTTTATACCAGTATTATCAAACACAAGAAAAATGGAAACAAAGATTAGAGCAAGACCTAGAAGGAATAAAAGATACCAATTTACCACAAAAAATAGAAAAAGAAAAAATAGATAAATTATATGGAAATACTTTAAATACAAGTATTTCAAAATTGGAAAGATATAGAAGTTGTCCTTTTTCATATTATTTGCAATATGGATTACATATCCAAGAAAAGCAAGAACTTAAAATAAGAAATTTAGATACAGGTTCTTTTATGCATGAAACCATAGATGACTTTTTTGAACAAGTACATGAAGAGAATTTAGGATTAGCAGAATTAGAAGAAGAACAAATTCAAAAAATGGTATCAGATATCATAGAGAAAAATATCATTTTACAAAAAAATGCTATTTTTAGAGCAACTGTAAAAGGTAAAATTTTAATCAAAAGATTAAAGAAAATGGTAAGTAAAGCTTTAAAATATATTATCGAAACTTTAGTTCATAGCGATTTCAAAATTCAAGGGACAGAACTAGAATTTGGAAAAAAAGGAGATTATGAACCAATTGTATTAACATTAGAAGATGGGAAAAAAATAGAGATAACAGGAAAAATAGATAGAATCGATACTGCTACAAAAGAGGATGGAAAATATGTAAGAATTATAGACTACAAATCCTCTAGCAAAAACATTGATTTAAATGAAGTATATGCAGGTTTGCAAATACAACTATTAACATATTTAGATGCTGTTTGCAAAAAAGAAGATTTTATTCCAGCAGGAATTTTCTATTTTTCTTTAGTAGAACAAATGATAAAAGCAGATAAAAGAATATCACATGAAGAAATAGAAGAACTTATCAGAAAAAATTTTAGAATGAAAGGACTTATTGTTGCAGATGTTAAAATTATCAAAATGAATGATAATACTTTAACACAAGGAAGTTCTAAAATAGTACCAGCAGCCATTACAGCATCAGGAACTGTAAACGAAAAATGGACAAATGGAGTAAAAAAAGAAGAGTTTGAAGTTTTACAACAATATATTGATAAAACTATAAAAGAAATTGGAAAAGAAATTTTAAGTGGAAAAATAGACATAAAACCATATTATAAAAAAGGAAAAACACCTTGTGATTATTGTGCTTACAAAACAATTTGCGGTTTTCATCCACAAAGAGAAGGAAATTGCTATTATTATATTGACAATAAGCCAAAAGATGAAATATTATTGAAAATGAAAAAAGAAATGAATTCATAAGAAAGAGAAAGGGTGTAAATATGGATTTATCAAATGAAAATGTAATTCATATACAAAAAAATGGAATCGAATATCTGCAATTTAGAAAATTATTACCATATCAAGATAAATTAAAACATGCTTATAGCATAGGAATTGACAGAAATTATCGTACAGCTAAAGTAAATAAAGAAAAAATAGAACCAGAAAAAGAACAAAAAGCCATAAAAGATTATGAAAACTTGTGCCAAGCAATAGGAAGCGATTATAAACATATTGTAAAACCAAATCAAGAACATACACAAGAAGTGAAAATAGTAACGGAAAAAATAAATAATCAAGAGCCAGACTTTAATCTAGAACAATATAATAATACAGATGGACTTATCACAAAAGAAAAAGAAATCATGTTGGCAACAACTAATGCAGATTGTATTTTATTATTATTTTATGACCCTATAAAAAACATAATAGCCAACACCCATTCTGGATGGAAGGGAACACTGCAAAGAATTTCTGTAAAAACAGTTGAAAAAATGATAAAAGAATATCATAGCAATCCAGATGATATTATTTGCTGTATGTGCCCTAGTATTCGAAAATGCCATTTTGAAGTAGACGAAGATGTAAAAGTTCTGTTTGAAAAAGAATATCAAGATTTAAATTTAAATGAAATAATAGAAGAAAAAAGTTTAAATAAAAAGTGGAATATAGATACAGTTTTAATAAATCAAATGATATTAGAAAAAATTGGACTAAAAAAAGAAAATATCATAGATAGCAAGATATGCAGTGTGTGTCATTGTGACAAAATACATTCTTATAGAGTTGAAAAACAAGGATATGGATTAAATACAGCATGTATAGAATTGATATAACAAAGAAGAGAAGTATAATAAACAAAAAGAATTAATATAAGAAGGTGGAAAAAATAAATGTTAATTCCCAAAAAACTAAAAAAAGGAGATACCATTGGGGTAGTAGCTCCATATAATCCTATTATAGGAGAAAATATAGAAGAAATACAACTAGCAAAAAGAATTGTAGAAAGTGCAGGATATCAAGTAAAATTTTCAAAAAACTTATTTTCCAATTCTTTAGGATATAGTAGTTCTCCAAAAGAAAAAGCACAAGACATTAATGACATGTTTGCAGACGAGAAAGTAAATATGATATGGTGTGCCAAAGGAGGCAGTAATTCAAATAGCACATTTGAATATTTAGACTATGAAATCATTAGACAAAATCCTAAAATAATATGTGGATATAGTGATATTACATCACTTACCAATATGATTACACAAAAAACAGGATTAATTACTTTTAGTGGAACAAACTTTAAAACAATTGCAACAGACCAAACAGATTATAGTTTTCAAGAAGCATTAAAACGATTTGAAAAAGGAAGTCTAGAAATCGGAAAAAAAGAAGAAAGTTATAAAACAATCCAAGAAGGACAAGCAGAAGGAAGCTTGATAGGAGGAAACTTAAATCTAACACATGGCATGGTAGCAGGAAAATATACATTAGACTTCAACGATAAAATCCTATTTTTAGAAGAATTAGGAATAGAATCAGACCCAAGTCTAATCAGTAACTTTTTATACTTTATGAAACAAAACGGAGTATTTGACAAAATCAAAGGAATATGGATAGGAAACTATGAACATGAAAGTGGAATTACACTTGAAAAAATTGTATTAGATGTATTGGAAAACAATTATGATTTTCCAATCATTAAATCCGATAACTTTGGACATACAGAAACCAAAACAGTCATACCAATTGGAGTAAAAGCAAGAATAGACACTACCAAAGAAATCAAAATAGAATTATTAGAAAAATGCGTAAAATAACAAAAAAAGGAGGAAGGAGATATGTCCCTAAAGTAACCATTTTTTGATAAGTAGGGACAGTCCCCAAATGACCAAATGTATGAAACATGGAATGAACTAGAAAAATCAATTGAAAATTGCCAAAAATGTAAGCTATGTAGAACAAGACAAAATATTGTTTTTGGAGTTGGAAATAAAAATGCTGATATTATGCTAATTGGAGAAGGACCAGGAGCAGACGAGGATAAAGAACGGAGAACCATTTGTAGGAAGAGCAGGAAAGTTGATGAACATGGCTTTTGATACATTAGGCATAAAAAGAGAAAAATTATATATTGCAAATGTGGTTAAATGCAGACCACCAGGAAATAGAAATCCAGAAGAAGATGAAGCAATTGCTTGTTTAAATTACTTGAGGAATCAGGTGATTTTAGTAAAACCTAAAATTATTGTATTATTAGGAAGTGTTGCTTTAAAAAATATATTGGGAAAAGAATATGGAATTACATCCTCTAGAGGAAAATGGGTGGAGAAAAAAGGAATACAATATATGCCAACTTGGCATCCAGCAGCTTTATTAAGAGATGAAACAAAAAAGATAGATTTTATTAAAGATTTTCAATTAGTTATTGAAAAGGCAAAAGAGGAAAATTTAGAATTTTAAAATAAGTAGTCAGTTAAATTGACTTTACCAAATAGATATCATAAAATAAAAAACAAAAACGAAAAAGGAATGGAAATTAAAATGAAAATAAACATACAAGAACAGATGAACGAAAAATTAAACTATTGCCTTAATTGTAAAGTGAAACCTTGTTCACAAAAAGGATGTCCTTTAGGAAATGATATACCAGCAATAATACAAAATATGAAAGAACACGATGTGGAAAAAGCTTATGAAATATTAGCGCAAACAACAGTGCTATCAGGAGTATGTGGCAGAATTTGTCCTCATCAAAAACAATGCCAGGGTTCTTGTGTAAGAGGAATAAAATCAAATCCTGTTTCTATTGGAGAAATAGAAGCTTATGTATTTGACAAAGCAATGGAAAAAGGAAATAGCTTAAAAAATTGTTATCCAAGAAAACAAGCTAATGGAAAAAAAGTAGCAGTTGTAGGAGGAGGACCAGCAGGATTAACTTGCAGTGCTTTTTTGGCAAAAGAAGGATTTGAAGTAACCATTTATGAAAAATACCATTATCTAGGAGGATTATTAGTACATGGGATACCAGAGTTTAGACTTCCAAAAGAAATTGTAGAAAAAGTGGTTCATCAAATATTAGAATTAGGAATTAAAGTAGAATATGGACAAGAATTAGGAAAAAATATCACATTAAGACAACTAGAAGAACAATATGATGCCGTTTTTCTAAGTTTCGGAGCAAATAAATCTTCTAAAATGGAAATCCCAGGAGAAGAACTAGATGGCGTTTTTGGGGGAAATGAATTATTAGAATATAAAACACATCCAAATTATCAAAATAAAACAGTAGCAATTATTGGCGGTGGAAATGTAGCGATGGATTGTGCAAGAACAGTAAAAAGATTAGGGGCAAAAGAAGTAAAAGTAATCTATCGTAGAGCAAGAGAACAAATGCCAGCAGAGGAAAAAGAAATAGAAGAAGCAATGCAAGAAGGAATCGAATTTTTATATCAATATAATGTAACTCAAATATTAGGAAATGAAAAAGTAGAAGAATTAGAAATTATACAAACAAAATTGGTAGAAAAAGAAGGGGAAAGCAGATTAGTTCCTATTAATGTGGAAAATAGTGAAAAGAAAATACCAATGGATTTTGTAATTATGGCTTTAGGGTCTAAGCCAGAAGGTTTTGTAAAAGATTTAGGATTAGAATTAAACAAATGGGGTAGAATACAAACAAATGAAAATTTTGAAACATCACATCCAAATGTTTATGCAGGTGGAGATATTGCTGGAACCAAGTCTACTGTTGCATGGGCTTCAAAGTCTGGAAGAGATGTAGCATACAAAATAAAAGAAGTTTTTACTTCATAAATGTATAAAAAAAATATGCAGGAAAATAAATACTGCATATTTTTTTTAATCATTCTCTTCTGATTGTGAAGCATTTCCGTGTAAAAATAATTTACGAATAGCTTTCAATAAAGCAATCAATTTGTTTTCTTTTTTGGTTTTAATATGAATAGCAGTTTCTATACCACCATTTTCTAAAACATTATATTTATGTTCTAATTGAGCCATTTTTTCGACATAGTAATCGTTAAAAAAAGTATATCCTTCTGCATAACCAAGATAATCTTTAAAATTATATAATTTTCTTCTATAATTTTCTAATTCTTCTAAAGTAGAAATTTGGTTAAAAGCATTATCAAAATAACTAGAAACAATTAAATTTTGCGTTCTCAAAAAGGTTAATTTAATTTCATTTTTTAATTCATCGATTTTTTGAACCATATTGTCTACTTTTTTATTTCTATCATCAATTTGTGAAATTTTATTATTTAATTTAATAATATCCTCTTCGGCAAATAAAATGTCATCAATAGCATTTTGAATTGCCATAAAAGCTTTAGGAGAGATTAATCTTGAAATTGCATTTTTAAAATTATCATTACTTTTCAAAGTGCTTTCAAATAAAACATCTTCACCTACTAAATAGGATAATTCGTTGACAAGGCAACATTCTAATGGATAGTAAGAAGGACTAATAGTTTCAAAACTAATTCCAAAATATTTAACATATTCTTTTGGAATACCATTTATTTTAGAAGCCATTAATTGAACAGCAGCTTCATTTAAACCTAATCCATATACTTTAAATTCTGTATAATCACAAAGCCCCATGCGAACTAAATAATTTCGTTTATCTTTTATTTCTTGTAAAAAATGAATACATTCATGCACAGCAAATTCCTCTAAATCTTCATCTGCAATATGTTCATTAAAATAGATAGAGCTATTTTTATAATAATAATTGGCTTCAGCCATTCCTTCAGGCATCTTTGCTTTATACATATTTAAACGACACAATTTAATAAACAATTCATTTTGGTCAAGTTCATATTCTGGAAAAGTTTCACATAATTTCACAGAAATATTATGAGCCAATGAATTAATCGTCAAAGTATCTAATTGTCTTGTAACTTCAATTCCATCTTTTTTTAAATCAGTTTCTACACTCATTTAGATTCTCCTTAGTAATAATAATCTAAAACTATTATACTATAAAATGACAAAAAGAGTATTGCAAAGACATTAAAAGTTAGTTACATTTTTGTAACAAAAGAAATAAAGTGGAAAATAGAAAACTAAGAAGGTCGTTGTAAAAAGAGCTTCAAAAAATGTCGAAAAATGTCGAAAAATGTCGATAAGTTTTTGTTGACATAGAAGCTATGAGCATGTATAATAGGAACACAATCGATTGAAAAATAAAAAAAGAAAGGAGGAGATAAGCATGAAAGTTTCAGAAAAAGATGAAATAATTCAGTCTATGACAATATTAATAAAAAATTTTGAAAACAGACTGGATACAAGACTCTCAAATATTGAAAAAGAAGTATCACAAATACCTAAGATGAAAAAAGACATAACAAAAATGCAAAGTGATATAACAAAAATGCAAAATGATATATTAGGAATGCAAAAAGAAGTATCACAAATAGCAGAAATGAAAAATAATATATTAAAAATGCAAAAAGAAATTGTAGAAATAAAACAAGACATTAGAAAAATCAGTCAATCTGTAGCAGTAATAGAAGTAGAACATGGAAACAAATTAAAAGCATTATTTGATGCATTTTCAAGCAATAGAGAGAACATCGAAAGAAATAAAAAAAGTATAGAAAAATTAAAAAAATTATACCAATTACATGATGACAAAATATATTCATTAGAATCTAAAGTACAAGGACTATAAAAAGCCTATAGTGCTTAAATTAAATTCTATAGGCTTTTTATCAAATTGTTATTTCACAACAATATTATAAATTCTATTTTTAATATAAATTTCTTTTATAATCGTTTTTCCATCCAATTTAGAATCAATAGCTTGGTGTACTTTTTCCTTAACACTTTCTTCAGCTTCATTCATAGCAATTAGAATAGTAGCTTTTAACTTACCATTAAATTGAATTGGCAAAGTTATTTCATCAGCAATAGTTTTACTCTCGTCAAAAGTAGGCCATGGCTCATAACTAATGGTATCTGGATGTCCTAAAGCAACATTCCACAATTCTTCTGTGATATGAGGTGCAACAGGGTTTAGTAATTTCAAAAATCCTTCTGCGTATTCTCTTGGGAAAACATCTTCTTTATATACAGTATTAATAAATATCATCATTTGAGAAATAGCAGTATTGAATCCCATTGTTTCATAATCATTTGTTACTTTTTTTACAGTATAATGATAAACCTTTTCTAAATTTTTATTTTCTAAATCTTGCAATTTACCAGATTCTGTATATAATCTCCAAACTCTGTCCAAGAACTTTCTAGAACCATCAATTCCATTTGGATCCCATGGCTTAGCAGCATCAATTGGCCCCATAAACATTTCATAAACTCTTAAACTATCAGCACCATATTCTTTTACCATATCATCAGGATTAATAACATTTCCTTTTGATTTACTCATTTTTTCTCCATTTGTACCTAAAATCATACCTTGATGACGAAGTTTTGCAAATGGTTCTTCAACAGGAACAATTCCTTTATTATACAAATAGCGATTCCAAAATCTAGAATATAATAAGTGACCTACTGCATGTTCTGGACCACCAACATATAAATCAACTGGCATCCAATATTCTAATAGCTTTTTGTTTGCGATTTCGTCTTGATTATGAGGGTCTATATATCTTAAGAAATACCAACTAGAACCTGCAGAACCAGGCATAGTACTAGTTTCTCTTGTAGCTTTTTTACCTTCAAATGTAGTATTTACCCATTCAGTAGCTTTATCTAAAGGAGAAGCTCCAGTTTTAGATGGTGCATAATCTTCTAGCTCTGGTAAAACTAAAGGCAAATCTTCATCTGCTAAAACATGTATCTCATTATCTTCTGTAAATACAATCGGAATAGGTTCTCCCCAATAACGTTGTCTTGCAAAAATCCATTCACGTAATTTATAATTTACTTTTTTGGTTCCAATATGATTTTCCTCTAACCAAGTAATCATTTTAGAAATAGCATCTTCTTTATTCAAACCATTTAGAAAATCTGAATTAATATGTAGACCATCACCAACAAAAGCTTCTTTTGAAACATCTCCACCTTCTAATACAGGAATAATATCCAAATTGAATTTATTAGCAAATTCATAATCTCTTTCATCATGGGCAGGAACAGCCATAATAGCACCAGTACCATAAGTAGATAAAACATAATCAGAAATCCAAATAGGAATTTCCTTGCCATTAACCGGATTTATGGCATAACTACCAATAAACACACCAGTTTTTTCTTTATTTAATTCTGTTCTTTCTAAATCTGATTTAGTAGCAGCTTCAGCTTTATACTTTTCAACCGCTTTTTTACATTCGCTAGAAGTAATCTCATCCACTAATTCATGTTCTGGAGAAAGTACACAGTAAGTTGCTCCAAACAAAGTATCAGGTCTTGTAGTAAACACAGTAAATGATTTATCTGCATTTGCAACTTTAAAAGTAACTTCAGCACCTTCTGACTTTCCAATCCAGTTTCTTTGAATTTCTTTTGTAGACTCTGGCCAATCAAGCTTATCTAAACCATCTAATAAAGCATCTGCATATTTAGGTATATCTAAAACCCATTGTTTCATATTCTTACGAACAACAGGGAAGCCACCTCTTTCACTTTTTCCATTAATAACTTCATCATTAGATAACACACAACCTAATTCCTCACACCAGTTAACAGGCATTTCAACCAATTTTGCTAATCCATCTTGATATAATTGCTTAAAAATCCATTGTGTCCATTTGTAATAATTTGAATCACAGGTAGAAATTTCTTTATCCCAATCAAAAGAAAGTCCTAACATTTTTAATTGTTTCTTAAAAGTTTGGATATTTGCTTGTGTAAACTTATCAGGATGATTTCCTGTTTTAATAGCATATTGTTCAGCAGGCAATCCAAAAGCATCCCATCCCATTGGATGTAATACATTATATCCTTGCATTCTTTTCATTCTAGACAAAATATCAGTAGCTGTGTATCCCTCTGGATGACCAACATGAAGACCTTGCCCAGATGGATAAGGAAACATATCTAATGCATAAAATTTAGGTTTAGAAAAATCCCATACATCAGTAAAAAAAGTTTTATTTTTATCCCAATATTCTTGCCATTTTTTTTCTACTTCTAAATGATTGTAAGCCATAGCTTTAAGCCTCCTTGTTTTGTTTTTTCAGATTATATAACAAAAAGTGGTAAAAATCAATAGTTGCCAATGGGGATGTTCTTGTTTGGCAGATTTTGAATTACTATTTAAAAAATAATGAATCGTTACTAGATAATAAGCAAAAAATAAATATCCAAAAGTATTATTCTATTAATATTATTTGACAAAACATATCTTAAGCGTAACAATCCGGGTCTTGTCTGCAAAATATTAATAGAACAATACTTTTGAGTAAAAATAAGTAAAAAACCATTATCAAGTAACAATGAATCTGCCAAAAAAGAACCCCCCCATTGGCAACTAAAAAAATATGTGATAAAATACCAAACAGAGGTGAAACAAATGATAGACATCAACAAAGCAGAAGAAGTGTTAAAAAAATATATTCAAAAATATGATGATACAAATGGAAGAATAAAAATAAAGAAAATACATATTTTTCATGTAGCTGAAAATGCTAAGAGAATAGCCCAAAGCCTAAACCTTACAGAAGAAGATTGTAAGTTAGCAGAATTAATAGGGTTATTACATGATATTGGAAGATTTGAACAAGTAAAAAGATATCATACATTTGCAGATAAAGACAGTATAGACCATGCAGAATTAGGACTTGAAATTTTATTTCAAGAAGGAATTATAAGAAAATTTCTAACAGAAACTACTTATAATCAAATCATTTATCTAGCTATTCAAAATCATAATAAAAAGGAAATAGCAAAAGATATAAAAGGAAAAGAATTATTACATTGTCAAATTATTAGAGATGCAGATAAATTAGATATTTACGAAATTTTATGTACACAAAAAATTAAAGATGCTGTTTGGTTTCCAGCAAATCATTTAGAAAAAGAAAAGATAAGCGATAGAGTATATCAAGATTTTATGCAATATATAAAAATGGATTACAAAGATATTAAAACAAATATAGATTGCTTAGTATCATGGATGGGGTATATTTATGACATATATTTTCCATATTCATTTGCAAGAATCAAAGAAAAACAATATATAAATAGAATAATTGATAGAATTGATTATCAAAATGAAGAAACAAAACAAAGAATAGAAGAAATGAGAAAAGTAGCAAATGCTTATATAGAAGAAAAAATAAAAGAAAAATAAAAGGATGATAAAATGGGCAAAAAATTATTAATAACAGAAAAACCATCAGTAGCAATGGAATTTGCAAAAGCATTAAAAATAACAACTAATAGAAAAAATGGCTATTTAGAATCTGAAAACTGGATTATTACCTGGTGCGTAGGACATTTAGTAACCATGAGCTATCCAGAAAAATATGATGAAAAATTAAAGTTTTGGAGATTAGATACACTTCCATTTATTCCAGAAGAGTGGAAATATGAAATCATTCCAGCAGTACAAAATCAATTTCATATTGTAGAACAATTAATGCATAGAGAAGATATTGAAGAAATATATAATGCAGGAGATTCTGGACGTGAAGGAGAATACATTCAAAGACTAGTATTTATGATGGCAAAGCCAAATCCGAAAACAAAAATGAAAAGGGTATGGATTGATTCACAAACAGAGGAAGAAATTCTAAGAGGAATTCGAGAAGCAAAAGACTTATCAGAATATGATAGTTTATCAGACAGTGCGTATTTAAGAGCAAAAGAGGATTATTTAATAGGTATTAATTTTTCTAGATTATTGTCTATCATCTATGGAAAAAAACTAGCACAAGAAATTCAGGAAGAAAGAGCCTCTATTTCTGTGGGAAGAGTAATGACTTGTGTGTTAGGAATGATTGTATCTAGAGAAAGAGAAATTAGAAATTTTAAAAAGACTCAATATTATAAAATAGTAGGAGAATTCGGAGAAGAAAACCAAAGTTTTAAAGCAGATTGGAAAGTAACAGAAAAATCAGAAGTATGGGGAACTCCTAAATTATATAATGAAACAGGATTTAAAAAAGAACAAGATGCCAAAGTATTTATTCATGGTTTAGATGGAAAAACAGCAAAAATAACAGAATTAAAAAAATCTAAACAAAAAGAAAATGCACCACTATTATTTAACTTAGCAGAAATTCAAAATGAATGTACCAAAAGATTTAAAATAAAACCAGATGAAACACTAGAAATTATTCAGAATTTATATGAGAAAAAATTAGTGACTTATCCTAGAACAGATGCAAGAGTATTATCTACAGCAGTAGCAAAAGAAATAAAGAAAAATTTAAATGGAATTGCAAAAGGTTGCAAAGATGAGGAAATACAAGGATTTATTCAAAAAATGGTAACAGAAAAATATAATACCAACCTTATCAAAACAAAATACGTAAATGATAGTAAAATTACAGACCATTATGCCATTATTCCAACAGGACAAGGTTATGAAAATTATCAAGGATTACCAGATTTGCAAAAACAAATCTATCTAGTGATTGTAAAAAGATTTTTAGCTATTTTTTATCCACCAGCAGAATTTAGTAAAATACAAGTAACCATAGAAGTAGAAAAAGAAGGAAATAAAAAAGAAACTTTTTCTACAAGTGGAAAAGTATGTACTAACTTAGGATATTTAGAAGTTTTAAAACCATTAGATAGAGCAAAAAGAACCACAGCAAAAGAAGAAAATGTGGATAAGAATAGTGAAAATGAAAAACAAGAAAATTCTAATTTAGAAATATTGCAAAAATTAAAAAAAGGACAAGAAATAGAAGTTCAAAATTTTGAAATAAAAGAAGCAGAAACTTCACCACCTAACAGATATAATTCTGGTTCTATTATTCTAGCAATGGAAAATGCAGGGAAATTAATAGAAGAAGAGGAATTAAGAGAACAAATAAAAGGTGCTGGAATAGGAACTAGTGCAACAAGAGCGGAAATTATTAAAAAACTAGAGAAAATTAAATATATTGAAATCAATGGTAAAACACAAATTATTACACCATCTCATAAAGGAGAAATTATTTATGATATTGTAGAACAATCGATGCCAGATATTTTAAATCCAAAACTGACAGCAAGTTGGGAAAAAGGATTAGATATGGTAGCTAAAAAAGAAATACCTCCAGAAGAGTTTATGACAAAATTAAAAAATTATATTAATACAAAATTTAATAAATTAGTAGTAAAAATGTGACATATAAAAGGGCATCCCAAAAAACGAGATGCCCTTTTTGAAAGGGGGTTATAACAATCCATTTGCTGCTGGGCAATGGACTGTACCATCAGCTGCATTAATGCAGTCATTTGGCATGATGCCAAATTTCTCCATTACTGCCCGCTGGGTTGCTACCTGGTCACCTTCATGCCAACATTCTCCTTTACAGAGAAAGCACTTAGGTGAAATTGATGACTTCCTAAAATCTGTTACATTTACATTTGCTATTGTCATAAGTTTCCCTTTCTGCCTTCCTTTGGAAGGTCTTTATGCAAATTATTTGATACATCTCTATTATACCACAAAATTACATAAAAAGCAAAACGAAAAAATAACATTTGATTTTTCTTCCAAAACGTAGTATAATAACTACATTAAAGAATTGGAGGAAGCGGATGAACACAATCATTGGAGAACTAGGAAGAGCATCCAAATTTATAGATTTACTAAAACAAATCGAAAATAAAAAAAGCCCAATAGAAATATTGGGTTTAACTGACGTTGGAATGGCGCAAATCATCAGTAGTATCCATGAATTTGGGAAAAAGCCAATCTGTATCATTACCTATAATGAAATACAAGCAAAAAAAATAAAAGAAGACATAAGCTATTTTACTGACAAAGTAGTATTATTCCCCAAAAAGGAAATTGTCACATATGATTATATTGCAGAAAGTAAAGACTTACCATATGAAAGAATAGAAGTTCTAAATACCATAACAAGCAAAAAAAATCTAATTATTGTTACCACCATAGAAGCCATTTTGCAAAAACTACCTTCTAAAGAAGTATTATATCAAAACAAATTAGAATTCAAAGTAGGGGAAATATATAATTTAGAAGAGATTAAAAGAAAACTAATAAAATTAGGATATAGCAGATATGATTTAATTGAAGGAAGAGGACAATTTAGTGTAAGAGGGGATATTGTAGATATTGCAGTTACTGAAAATACAGGTATCAGATTAGAATTTTGGGGAGATGAAATTGATTCCATTAGAAATTTCAACATTACTAGTCAAAGATCTATACAGAACCTTGAAAAAGCAACCATTTACCCAGCACATGAGTATATATTGCAAAATTCCATCGAACAGGTATGCAAAAATATAAAAAAATTAGAAGTAAGTAAAACACAAGAACAAATATTAGAAGAAGATATTGAACAAATCAAAGCAGGAAATTATATTAGTAAAATAGATAAATATTTTAACTGTTTTTATAATGAAACAGCAAGTTTACTAGACTATTTAAATAAAGATACAGCTATCTTCATAGACGAAGAAAATAAAATAAAACAAAGATTGCAAAACATACAAATAGATAATCAAAATTTAATTAAAAACTTAATAGAAAAAGGAAAAATTGTGCCACAAGCAATTGAAGATTTTAGCACACAAGAAGAAATAGAAAACATATTACAAAATAGGCAAATAGTGCAAGTAGAAAAACAAGACAAACCATCCAAAAGTGGTATAGAAAGCTATACTTTTTCTTATCGAGAAATTAACTATTATAAAAGTGAAATAGAAGAATTATGGAAAGACTTAAAAAAATGGATAACTGCTAAAAAATCTATTTATATATTAGTACCTACAAAAGAAAAAGCAAAAAAACTGAAAAGCCTATTAGAAGAACAAGAAATAATGTGCAAAATAGAAGAAAAGTTAAATCAGACTATTATAGTAAAAAGCACACAAAGCATTGTTACTATTAGTATAGGAAAATTATCAGCAGGATTTGAAAATTTTGATTTAAATCAAATAGTAATTACAGCAGAAGAGTTAGTAGAAGGAGAAAAAAAGAGAAGAAAAGTAACACACGGAGCCTTTAAAGAAGGCGAAAAAGTGGTATTTGCAGATTTAAAAATAGGAGATTATGTTGTTCATAGAACTTATGGAATAGGAATTTACATTGGTGTTAATACCATCAAAGCAGATGGAACTATTAAAGATTATATCAAAATAAAATACAAAAATGATGATATTTTATATGTTCCAACAAACCAAATGGATGCGATTAGAAAATATGTAGGGGGAGATAAAATCCAACCTAAAATCAATCGATTAGGAAGTAAAGATTGGGAAAATACAAAAGCAAAAGTAAAGAAAAATTTAAGAGAAGTAGCGACAGAACTAATCGAATTATATGCTAAAAGAGAAAAAGCACAAGGATTTAAATTTAGTGAAGATACCTCTTGGCAACAAGAATTTGAAGCTAAATTTCCATATCAAGAAACAGATGACCAATTAAGATGTATTGAAGAAGTTAAAAAAGATATGGAAAATCCAAGACCAATGGATAGACTATTATGTGGAGATGTCGGATATGGAAAAACAGAAGTAGCACTAAGAGCTGCTTTTAAAGCAGTGATGGATCAAAAACAAGTAGCTTATTTAGCACCAACCACAGTACTTGCAGAACAACAATATCAAGAATTTAAAGAAAGAATGAAAGATTTTCCAATAAAAGTAGAAATTTTAAATAGATTTAAAAGTGCTAAATATCAAAAAGAAGTTATCCAAAAATTAAAGCTAGGAGAAGTAGACATTGTTATTGGAACACATAGAATTTTAAGCAAAGATGTAGAATTTAAAGATTTAGGATTACTAATTATAGATGAAGAGCATAGATTTGGAGTAAAAGATAAAGAAAAAATCAAACAATATAAAACCAATATAGATGTTTTAACAATGACAGCAACACCAATTCCTAGAACGATGCACATGTCAATAGTTGGAATAAGAGATATGTCTGTTATTTATGAGCCACCTCATAATAGAAAACCAGTACAAACTTATGTGTTAGAATATGATACAGAAGTAATAAGAGAAGCTATTACGAAAGAATTGGAAAGAGGAGGTCAAGTATTTTATTTATTTAACAATGTACAAGGAATACAAAAAAAAGCAGATGATATTTCTAGATTAGTTCCAGAAGCAAAAGTAAGTTATGCACATGGACAAATGACAGGAAATCAAATAGAAGAAATCATGCAAGACTTCATCCAAGGAGAAAGCAATGTATTAGTTTGTACCACTATTATAGAATCTGGAATTGACATACCAAATGCCAATACCATTATTGTAGAAAACGCAGATAGAATGGGATTAGCAGCTTTATATCAAATACGAGGAAGGGTAGGAAGAGCAGAAAGGCAAGGATATGCGTATATTACCTATAAAAGAGATAAACTACTAACAGAAGTAGCAGATAAAAGATTAAAAGCAATTAAAGAATTCACAGAATTTGGTTCTGGATTCAAAATAGCCATGAGAGATTTAGAAATTAGAGGTGCAGGAAGTTTATTGCGGAGAAATTCAATCTGGACATTTAGAACAAGTAGGATATGACACTTACTGCAATTTATTAGATGAAGTAGTAAAAGAAATGAAAGGAATAGAAGTAACACCAGAAGTAGATATTCAAATTGATTTAAATGTTACTAGTTATATTCCGGAAGAATATATTCAAGATGCAAACCAAAAAATTGAAGTATATCAAAATATCGCTTTATGTAAAAATGAAGAAGATATTCAAAATGTTATTGATGAGATTATTGACAGATTTGGAAATATGCCAAAAGAATTAGAAAATTTAATAGATATAGCAAGAATAAAATATTTAGCAAAAGAACAAAATATAACTAAAATTGCAAGTAAAAAAACAGCTGTGGTATTTACATTTGAATCTAGTAAAATAGAAATAGATATTAATGAATTAGTAAGAAAATACAAAAATAAAATAAAATTTTCTGCAGGAATAAAACCAATGATAACATTGGAAATAGGAACAACTAATGAAAGACAAATATTAAATGATGTGACAGAATTTTTAAAAGGATTTAAAACGAAACACACAAATATAGATAAAAGTGCACAATAAAAGCACAGAAACATGCACAATAAAAACACACAAAGTTGCACAACAAAATTGCATAAAAATGCACAATAGAATTCTAAATTTTTATGCATTATTTGTGGATTATATGATGCAGTAGTAAAAAGACCTGATGGAATTTATGTGCTACCAATTACAGCACTAAAAAATTAATAGATAAAAATGACAGTATCTAAATCATTAGAAAGAGGAATTTATGCAAGTGATTACAAGTAAAGATAATGAATTAATAAAACATATTAAAAAATTAAAAGACAAAAAAGAAAGAGATTTAAGTAATGAGTATATCATTGAAGGAATCAAGCTAATCCAAGAAGCAATACAAGAAAATGCTAAAATAAAACAAATTATTATATGCGATGACTGTGAAAAAACAGAAAGTATTCCTAAAGATTTAATGTATGAAATCGCAAAACAAGAGTGTATCTATGTTACCAATAAAATTTTTGAAACTATTACAGAAGTAATGAACCCACAAGGAATTTTAGCCATTATAGAAAAACAAAGTAAAGAGATACAAATAGATGATAAACAAGACATTATTTTAGCATTAGATGATATCCAAGACCCAGGAAACTTAGGAACTATTTTAAGAACGGCAGATAGCATTGGATTAACACAAATATTAGTATCAAAAGGAACCGCAGATTGTTACAACCCTAAAGTAGTACGCTCTACCATGGGAGCCATTTTCAGAGTAAAAATAATCGAATGTGAGGACTTAGTAAAAACTTTAAAAGAAATCAAAAAACATAAATTTGAAATAGTAGTTTCTTCCTTGCAAACAGATAATAGCATATATGATATTAACTATCATAAAAAAGTAATTGTAATTGGAAACGAAGCAAATGGTGTTAAAAAAGAAATTCAAGATTTAGCAGATAAAAAAATAAAAATACCAATGCTGGGAAAAACAGAAAGTTTAAATGCATCTGTTGCAACAGGAATTATTTTATATGAATATGTAAGGCAAAAATTAGCAAAATAGAAGGAAAGTGAAATAAAATGATAAATATTGTATTAGTCGAACCAGAAATACCTCAAAATACAGGAAATATTGCAAGAACTTGTGCGATTACAGGAGCAAAATTGCATTTAGTACATCCATTAGGATTTAAAATAAATGAAAAAGCTATCAAAAGAGCAGGATTAGATTATTGGGATAAACTAGAAATAGAAGAGCATGATTCATTAGAAAAATTTTTAGAAAAATATAAGCCAGAAGAAAATAATATGTTTTTTGCAACCACAAAAGGAAAGACGAAATATACAGATATAGATTATACAAAAATGGAAGAAGTATTTGTATTATATGGAAAAGAAACTAAAGGATTACCAGAATGGTTATTAGAAAAATATTTAGATAAAAAAACAATCAGAATTCCTATGCTACCAACTTTAAGGTCTTTAAATTTATCTAATTCTGTTGCCATTATTACTTATGAAATTTTAAGACAGCAAGATTTTAAAGATTTGCAAGAGGTAAGTACTTATTTTGATGGAAAAAGATAATTTATGAGCAGAATTTGTAAGTATAAATGGAGCATTATATTTATTAAAATAACATATCAAAAATCTCCTTTAAAATATATTATGTGCATTATTACAAAAAATATATTTTAGAGGAGATTGTTATTACTAATGCTATCAATGTGATACCTCTCGCATTTTTTAGTCCATTTTTAATCTTCATCTTTGATTTTCCTCCTTATCGTTTTTTATCTTTCATTTTCTTTTGCTATTCTTTCCCATTTTGTATTTTTTTATTCTTATATTTTATCTTTTGCACCCCCTTATCTCCATATTATGTCTATAAGGTATTACAATTTTACATTTGTATTATAGCAACAACAATTTTATTTGTAAATGATTTTCTACCACATTTTTAATGAAATTATCTATCATTATACCAATAACATAATTTATTCTAAGAAAAAATAATTGCTTTTAAAGATTAAGGGAAAAAATATACAAAGTACTTGAAAAAATTACCAATTCATGTTATAACTAAAACATATCAATCAAAAATATTTTTTTCAAACAAATTTTAAGTCAAAAAAACCCATGAAAACAAAAAATAAAAAAAGAAAGCAGGTGAATAAAAAAGAAATCTTAATTTTACGTATAAATACATATTGATAAATAAAACAATCCAAACTATGATAAGGAGGACAACATTTGAAAATATTCACTTATAAAGACTACATATACAGTATTCATACCTACCGATTACATGCTGTTATGGGAGTAGCAGAAGATACAGAAGAATATCAAATAGAAACTGAAGAAAGTAAAAGAAGAAAAGAAATACAACAAAAGCATGATAAATTAATAAAAAATATACTAAAAAATAAAAAAGAATTTGTTAAATTTATCAATCAATTTTTAAAACCTAAAAAAGAACTAGAAGAAAAAGAATTAGAAAAATACACTAACAGTTATATTAATTATAAATATAGAAAAAAAGAACCAGATATTGTCTATAAAATAAAAGAAAAACCAATTTATTATCTAATAGAACATCAATCTTCTATAGATTATAATATGCCATATCGAATATTAAATTACTGCATTGACATAATGCAAGAATGGATAAAAGCAAAGAAAACAGGAAAAGAAACGCAATATCCAATTGTAATCCCAATTGTTTTATACACTGGAAGAAATAAGTGGTCAGTAGTTACTAATTTTGCAGATACACAAATAAAAGAAACAACTTATGGAAGTAATTATATTCATTTATCATATAACTTAATAGATATCAATAAATATTCTGAACAATATCTTTTAAAAAAAGATAGTATATTTGCTTATTGTATGTTAATAGAAAAAGCTAACGACACAAAGGAATTATCAAAAACTATAAAAAAAATATCAAAACATATAACAGAAGAAGAAAGGCTATTAGAAATAGCAGATATTGTACAAGATTTATTTCTTTCGTCACTGGAACAAGAAGAAATAAAAAATGAATTAGAAAAGAAAGTAGGTGAGAAAAATATGTTAACTTGGGCAGAAAGAATTGAAGCAGGAGATCAAAAAAGACTAAAACAAAAAGAAATACAAGTCAAAAGAGAAATTGGCAAAAGAATGCAAGAGAATGGAGTTAGTATAGAATTAATTGAAGAAATTTTACAATTAAAAATCAAAAAGTAAAAAGCGAAAAGAAAAATAAAGAGGCAGAGTTATTGGAGAAAAAGACCAGTAATTCTGCTTTTTTTGACAACTTTTTTCTAACATAACATAAAATATAATAAGACTAGAAATAAAAACAAGATTTAAAAAATAATTTTATCTTGTCTATTTGGAAAGGAATGTTAGAACGATGGAAAAAATATTAGAAGTAAAAAATATCAGCAAGAAATATCAGAATAAAGAAGGAGAACTATTAGCATTAGAAAATATTAATTTTAGAATTCAGAAAGGAGAATTTGTATCTATCATAGGGCCAAGTGGGTGTGGGAAATCCACATTATTATCCATTATAGCTGGATTAGAAGAAAAAACTACAGGAGAAGTCTACATAGAAGGAGAAAAAGTAGAAGGAATTACTGATAAAGTAGGATATATGTTACAAACAGACTGTTTATTAGAATGGAGAAGTATTTTAAGTAATACAATGTTTGGATTAGAAATAAAAGGAAAAAAAGAAGATAAAATCTATGTAGAAAACCTGCTAAAAAAATATAACTTGTATGATTTTAAAGACAAATATCCATCTGAACTATCAGGAGGAATGAGGCAAAGAGCAGCACTTATTAGAACACTTGCTATTAAGCCTAAAATTTTATTATTAGACGAAGCTTTTTCAGCATTAGATTATCAAACAAGAATAATGGTGACAAACGATATTTACCAAATACTAAGAAAAGAAGGAATTACAGCATTAATTGTAACACATGATATATCAGAAGCAATTAGCATGTCAGATAGAGTGTTAGTATTAAGCCAAAGACCTGGAACGATAAAAGATATTCACAAAATTGATTTTGATATAGAAAATAGAACTCCAATCAATGTAAGGGAAGAACCTAAATTTAGTAAATATTTCAATACTTTATGGAAGGAGTTGAAAGTAGATGAATAAAAGTATATCTACAGAAAGAAAAAAATATTTAAAAGCAATTAAAAAAAGAAATTATTTAGTACTTCTAACACAAATTTTAATATTAGTAGTATTTCTGGGATTATGGGAAATATTAGCAAGGCAAAATATAATAGATAGTTTTATAATGAGCCAACCTAGTAGGATTTTAGATACATTTATGAATTTAACATCTAATGATTTATTAAAACATATAGGTGTTACTGTTTACGAAACTATTATTGGATTTTTGTTAGGAACGATTTTAGGAATAATTATTGCAATTATTTTATGGTGGTCAGATTTTTTATCAAAAGTAGCAGAACCTTATTTAGTCGTATTAAATAGTCTTCCAAAAGTAGCATTACGGACCAGTCATTATTATTTGGGTAGGTGCAGGAACTCCTGCAATTATCGTAATGGCAATAGCTATATCTTTAATTGTAACTATATTAGAAAATTTAAATGGTTTTATGAGAACTGATAAAGAATTAATCAAGATGGCAAGAACATTTCAAGCAAGTAAATGGCAAATATTAACCAAAATTGTAATACCTGCTAATTTATCAACTTTTATTAATTCTTTAAAAGTAAATATTGGACTTTCTTTAGTTGGTGTTATTTCAGGGGAATTTTTAGTATCCAAAGCTGGATTAGGTTATCTCATTGTATATGGAGGTCAAGTATTTAAACTAGATTTAGTAATGACAAGTGTTATTATCTTAGGAATTGTAGCAGGATTAATGTATACGGCAGTTTTGCTACTAGAAAAATGGATATTACATTATAAAAAATTTAAATAAAAGCACACATCTGTAAAATAAACATAAAATATACAAAACAAAAATTAGGAGGTATAATATGAGCAAAAGAACAATTACGTATATTGTAATTATAGTGATTATGCTAGCAATAGCAGTAGGAGTATTTATTACTCAAAAGAAAACTAATAATACAGAAGAATTGAAAACTATAAAAGTAAATGAAGTAACACGTTCTGTATTCTATGCTCCACAATATGTGGCAATTAACAATGGATATTTTAAAGAAAACGGAATGGAAATTGAACTTTCTACTGGGCAAGGAGCAGACGCTGTTATGACAGCAGTACTTGCAAACCAATGTGATATCGGATTTGCAGGACCAGAAGCATCTATCTATGTTTATAATGAGGGAAAAGAAGATTATACACAAGTATTTGCACAAATGACTAAAAAAGATGGTTCTTTATTAATTGCAAGAAATGAAACTGATAATTTCAGTTGGCAAGATTTAAAAGGAAAAACAGTAATACCAGGAAGAAAAGGTGGAGTTCCATATATGACCTTAGAATATGTTTTAAGGAAAAATGGAATAGACCCTCAAAAAGATGTTACACTAGATGATAGTATCAAATTTGACTTAATGGCAGGAGCATTTGCAAGTGGAAATGCAGACTATGTAACACTATTTGAACCAACTGCATCATTAACACAGCAAGAAGGAAAAGGATATATAGTAGCCTCTGTTGGTGAAGAAGCGGGAGAAATTCCATATACTGCATATTTTGCAAAGAAAAGTTATATAGAAAATAATCAAGAAACTATACAAAAATTTACGAATAGCATTTATCAAGGTCAACAATGGGTAAAAGAACATAGTGCTAAAGAAATAGCAGAAGTAATTCAAGACTTTTTCCCAGATACAGAAATTGAGCTATTATCTTCTGCAATTCAAACTTATAAAGATATTGATGCTTGGAATGATACACCTGTATTAAAACAAGAAAGTTTTGATAGATTGCAAGAAGTAATGACATTAGCAGGAGAACTATCTAAAAAAGCACCTTATGACCAAATTGTAAATAATGAATTTGCTAATAAAGCTATTCAAGAATAGGAAAATCAATAGAGTAAAATAAAGCCTTTAATATAAAGTTCACCCACAAATTTTAACTTTTTGTTTGAAATTTAGGTTTCACTTTATACTGAGGGCTTTATTTTTATAAAACTAGTATATTAGTTTCTAATAAACTAATTAGTTAATTTATAAATAAAAATAAACATATAAATCGAAAAAAGTATTGACAGCTAGAACTAATAATGTTATATTTACTAACAGAAGGAAGTGGTAACATGCAAATAGATTTTGAAATAATAGGACAAAGATTAAAACAAGCAAGAAAAGCCAAAGAATATAGTCAAGCTTATGTAGCAGAACAAATAGATGTATCTGTAGTCTATTTAAGCAGAGTAGAAAGAGGAGCATCCAAAATTAATTTAAAAAGATTATCTGAACTATGCGATTTGTTAGATATAAGTATGGGAAAGATATTAACTGGAGTAGAAAAAGGCTCTAAACAATATTTAAATGAAGAACTATATGATATTATTATGCAATGTTCTCCAGAAAAGCAAAGATTAATATATAAAATTGCCAAAATAGTTTTAGTATCTAATTTTGTGTAAACATCCATAAAAGAAACAAGATTGAAGTTTTATGTAAAATGTGCTATAATAAGGGTATCAAAACTACAAAGGAGGTCTATATTATGATGAATAGACGGCAGATTGAAAAAATCACGAAGGAATATGCAGAAATGGATGGGATACCAAACGCTATTGTGGTAACAATTCCGGACGGCATGGGCATGACGGATGCATGGTACTTATTAGGAAATTTACGGGTAAGATTACATCTTGAAAAAACTCCTATTGGAGTTATTATGCAACCTGGTGTATTTATGACTTATGCTCTAAAAGAACGGCTGAAAAAAGACAGTAACTACATGGAAGAATTCTTAGACAAAAGTCTAGAATTCGGAAATTCCATCTCTGATGTCTGCATGTTGGCGTAGACCTGAAGATAGCCCACACCTGTGGGCCATTTTCTTTTAACAGTTTTCATGAATTTTTGACACAATTATTTACAAAAAGACAAAAATATTATAAACTAAAGCCAAGAAAGGTGAAAAAAGATGTATTTAAAAAGATTAGAATTACAAGGATTTAAATCCTTTGCAGATAAAACAATATTAGAATTTATGCCAGGAATAACAAGTGTCATTGGACCAAATGGATCAGGAAAAAGTAATATAGCAGATGCCATTAGATGGATATTAGGAGAACAAAGCATGAAATCATTAAGAGGTTCTAAATCCATGGATGTCATATTTGCTGGAACACAAAACAGAAAATCATTAGGATTTGCAGAAGCATCATTAGTATTTGATAATACAGATGGTACACTTCCAATAGAATATACAGAAGTCATTGTAACTAGAAAACTATATAGAAGTGGAGAAACAGGATATTATATTAATAAAACACCATGTCGATTAAAAGATGTACTAGAACTATTCATGGATACAGGAATAGGAAAAGACGGATATTCTATTATAGGGCAAGGAAAAATAGATGAAATTTTAAGTAATAAATCAGAAGATAGAAGACATATTTTTGAAGAAGCAGCAGGAATTGTAAAATATAGAACAAGAAAAGCAGAAAGTGAAAAAAAACTAGAACATACCAAATTAAATCTACTAAGAATTAACGACATTTTAGCAGAAATAGAAACCAATATAGAACCTTTAAAAGCACAATCTGAAAAAGCAAAAAAATATTTAAATCTAAGAGAAGAACTAAAAAACATAGAAATAGGTTTATTTTTATATAACATACAAAAATATAAAACAGACTTAGAAGAAATTGTAAAAGAAGACGAAATCTATCAAACACAATGTAAAGATGAAGAAGGAAGACTTGAAAGAATAAAACAATTAAAAGAAG
Source organism: uncultured Clostridia bacterium (assembly GCA_944389395.1). Lineage (GTDB taxonomy): Bacteria > Bacillota > Clostridia > TANB77 > CAG-508 > CAG-269. The sequence goes on from CALXME010000013.1 coordinate 35,500, forward strand.
AACTAAAAGAACAAATAGACGAAATAACAAATCAGATAGAAAACGTTTCTAATCTAGGATTTGAAAGTCAAAAAGAAATTGAAATGCTAAATTCAGATATCAATGTAGCAATCACAAGAATTCACAATAATAAAGAAAATAAAATAAGATATGAAACCGAAATACAAGACTTCCAAGAAAGAATAAAAGAATTGCAAGAAGAAATAAAACAAAAAGAAGAGAAAAAATTCAATTTAAAACAAAATAGAGAAAAATTTGCAACAGAGTTACAACAAAAAGAAGGAGAGCTAGCAAATATCACAAAAAATTTATCAGAAAAAGAGCTAGAAATAGAAAAACAAAAACAACAAGTAGAGCAAAACACAGATAAAAAATACGAACTACAAACAGAGAACCATACACAAGAAGCCAATTATGAAAATGATGAAAAAAGACAAAAACAAATTAAACAAGAAATAGCAACTCAAATTTCAGAATTAGACAGTACCAGATTAAAAAAAGAAGAAATTGCAAAAGACTTTTATGAAATAGAAAATAAAAGAAATAAAACTTTAAAAAGCCTAGAAGAAATGAATAAACAAAAAGAAGAAGCAAATCAAAAAATAAAAAATTATGATATGCAAATAAATACCTTAACAAATGAAATGAGAATGAAAGAATCTAGGTTAAAATTTTTAATAGAAACCGAAAAAGAAAAAGAAGGTTATATAAAAAGTGTAAAGTCTTTATTAAAAGACTGTGAAAATATCAAAGAATTAGGAAAAGGAATGCATGGAGTCTTAGCAAACAATATAGAAGTACCAGAAGAATATCAAACTGCAATTGAAATGTGCTTAGGAGCAAGCCTACAAAATATTGTAACAGACACAGAAGAAGAAGCCAAAAAATTAGTAGAACATCTAAGAAAAAATAACTTAGGAAGAGCTTCATTTTTACCAATTACTTCTGTAAAAGGAAAAAAATTAGATAAAATAAAAGGTCATGAGCAAGGGGTAATAGGAATTGCTTCAGACTTAATAAATTATGATAAAAAATATGAACAAATCGTATTAAATCTTTTAGGAAGAACTGTCATTGTAGATAACATGGACACAGCAGTTAAAGTAGCAAAACAAAATAATTATAATTTTAGGATTATTACACTACAAGGAGATGTTATCAACCCATCAGGAGCTATCACAGGAGGTTCAGTAACCAAAAAAACAGTAAATATCTTAGGAAGAGGAAAAGAAATTGAAAAATTAGAACAACAAGTAAAGGAATTAAAACAAAAAATAAAAAATATAGAAAAACAAAAACAAGATTATTTGGACTCTATCGAAAATACATTAGAAGCTGTTATGGGATTAGAAAAAGAATTACAAGAAATGGAAATTAGTTATGCAACACAAAAACAAAGACTAGAATCCATAGAAGAAAATATTGCAAGAATAGAAAAGAGAATAGAAAAATTAAAAGAGGAAGATAAAAATTTAGAACAAGATAAAGAAGAAATCCAAAAGAAAAAGCAAGAAATAGAAGAAGAAATCAAAAATATCAATACCCATACAGAGGAACTAACAAAAATCATCACAGAATATGCAAATACAAATAAAGATACTCAAAAACAAATAGATGACTTAAATTTTGATATTACAAATTTAAAAATATCAGTATCTTCTTTTGATGAAAGTGAAGCATCTATGGATGAAATTCAAGAAAGAATTCAAACTGAAATAAATAATGCAACCAAAAGCATAGAAAACAAAACAAGACAAATAGAAGAAATAGCACAAGATAATTTTAATTTAGAAAAATCTATAGAAGAAATTAAAGAAAAAATTGAAAAAATAAAAGAAGAAGTAAAAACAAGTTTTTCAAGAATAGAAGAATTAAAACAAGATAGAATTGAAAAAAATGAAAAATTACAAAAACAAGAAGAAGAAATCAATCAAAAATTTAAAACAATAGAAGATTTAAAAGCACAAATTGTAAAAATCGATGTAAGAAAAACAAAACTAGAAGAAGATATACAAAACATCATCAATAAAATGTGGGAAGAATATGAACTAACACCAAATGCAGTAACAGAATATCAAAAACCAGAAAATGTAGCATTAACACAAAAAAAAGTAAATGGATTAAGAAAAGAGATAAAAGAATTAGGAAGTGTCAATGTGGACTCTATAGAAGAATATAAAACTTTAAAAGAAAGATATGACTTTATGTGTGAGCAAAGAGTTGATTTAGAAGACACAATGAATAAATTAAGAAAAATAATTACAGATATGACAAATATCATGAAAGAACAATTTAAAGAACAATTTGCCTTAATTAATAAAAACTTTGGAGAAGTATTCAGAGAATTATTCGGTGGAGGAAATGCAAGTCTAACATTAACAGATGAAGAAAATATCTTAGAATGTGGAATTGAAATTACAGTACAGCCACCAGGAAAAAAACTACAAAACATGATGTTATTATCAGGAGGCGAAAAAGCATTTACAGCAATAGCTTTATTATTTGCTATCTTGAAAATAAATCCAGCACCATTTTGTGTATTAGATGAAATTGAAGCAGCATTAGATGATGTTAATGTATATCGTTATGCAGAATATTTAAAGAAATTTTCAAAACAGACACAGTTTTTAGTAATAACACATCGAAAAGGAACCATGGAAGCAGCAGATACTGTTTATGGTATTACAATGGAAGAAAACGGAATTTCTAAATTATTATCTATGAAAATGAAATAGTTGGCATTGTTCCATGTTGGGTTGGCATTGTTGGCATTGGTTCCAGGTATGAGTTGGCATTGGTTCCAGGTATGGGTTGGCATTGGTTCCAGGTATGGATGCCAAATTTTTAACAAAAATTTGGCATCCATACCT
>CALXME010000014.1 GCA_944389395.1 uncultured Clostridia bacterium
TTAAAGAGTTATGATAATAATGAAACATATTTAAAAGAAATGAATAACATATTAGGAACAAATTTTACAAATACAGAAGATTTTAAAGAATATATGCAAAAAGAATATAATGAAATAATAGGAAGTATTAAAATAAAAGGTGGATTTTATATAGGAAGATATGAGAGTAGTTTAAGTGATAGTACAAAGACAAAAGAAGCAACAACAGGAAATATACAGAGTAAAAGAGAAATATTGCCAACAGAAGCAATTAATAAAGGAACATACAGATGGTATGGGTTATATGCAAAACAGCATGAATATGCAACAGTAATTAATAATAATTATAAAACAAATGTAAAATCAGCAATGATATATGGGAGTATGTATGATGCAGTAATGAATTGGGCTTTGGCTGATTCAGAAGAAGCAATTAAAGTGACAACACCTGGTGAAAAAAGATTTTCAAAACAAGCAACAGGAACATTAGAGAAAGATAAAATAAAAAATATTTATGAGTTGGGAAGTAATTTAAGCGAATGGACAGCAGAGGCTTACGGCACCCTCCATAGAGTTAGCAGAGGGCGGTAATTACAGGTATAGCGAATTGCCTAGCAAACGTGGCTATAACAATCCAGGTAATGTTAGTATTGCTGGTAGCAGGTTCATACTTTATTAGTAGAGCTGTTTTCTAAAGTAGTGGGTAATAGAAAAAAACATAAATCATAAATTAGAAAAAAACACTTGAAATTAATAGAAAAATATAGTACAATAGATATGTTTAGTAATGGCATACCTTTTACTTAGCTTAAAGAAAAGCACCTAAGCTTTGAGCTCAGTTTAAGGGAAAAAGAAATTAGGAGGTGTAAAAAATGACAAAGGAAAGAAAACAAGAAATCATTAACACATATAAAAGAGAAGAAAATGATACTGGTTCACCAGAAGTTCAAGTAGCTCTTTTAACAGAAAGAATTAATGAGTTGACAGAACATTTAAAAATTCACAAAAAAGATAACCATTCAAGAAGAGGACTTTTAAAAATGGTTGGAAAAAGAAGAAACTTATTAAATTACTTAGCAAAAAAAGATGTTAATAGATACAGAGAAATAGTTGAAAAACTAGGATTAAGAAAATAAAACAATAAAAAGCCCAGTGCTTATTTTAGCATGGGCTTTTTAGCAGTCATTTGTGAAAATCAAGCAAAAATTTAGGTAAGTAGCTTGTATCCTGTATTAATGAAAATTAATATAGAATAGAGGTTACCATCTAAATTTGCTTGATAAATAACAAAAAATAGGGAAAACTAAATAAAAATAGGTGCAAATTTAGAAAAAGGAAAGGAAGAAATATATGTTTAAAACTTATGAAACAGAATTAGCAGGAAGAAAATTAGTGATTGAAACAGGAAAAATGGCAGGACTTGCTAATGGAAGTGTATTAGTACGTTATGGAGATACTTGTGTTTTAGTTAATGTAACTGCTTCCAAAGAACCAAGGGAGGGAATTGACTTTTTCCCATTGTCAGTAGATTTTGAAGAAAAATTATATTCAGTAGGAAAGATTCCAGGAGGATTTTTAAAAAGAGAGGGAAAACCAAGTGATAAAGCAATTTTAACAGCAAGAGCAATTGATAGACCATTAAGACCTTTATTCCCAAAAGATTTTAGAAATGATGTAGTGGTAGTAGGTACTGTACTTTGTGTAGAACAAGACAATTCACCAGAAGTAGCTGCCATGATTGGAGCAGCAACGGCTCTTGCAATATCAGATATTCCATTTAATGGACCAACAGCAGCAGTAGCTGTAGGATTAGTAGATGGAGAAATTATTATCAATCCAACAGAAGAGCAAAGAGAAAAAAGTGATTTAACATTAACAGTAGCAGCTACTGAAAAGAAAATTACGATGATTGAAGCAGGAGCGAATGAAGTACCAGATAATGTAATGTTAAAAGCAATTAAAGAAGCTCACAAAGAAATTAAAAAAATCTGTAAATTTATCAATAAAATCCAAAAAGACATTGGAAAACCAAAATTTGAATATAAATCTTTTGAAGTAGACCATGATGTTTATCAATTTATTGAAGATAACTTCAAAGAAGAAATGAAACAAGAAGTACAAGAAGCAGATAAAGAAACAAGAGATAAAAAAATAGATGCTTTATCAGATAAAATTGCAACTACTTATGCAGAAAAGTTTGGAGAAGAGATGGCAGAAGAACACAAATCTGATATAGCAGAAGGAATTTACAAATTAGAGAAAAAATGTGTTAGAGAAATGATATATTTTGAACATAAAAGAGTAGACGGAAGAGCATTAGATGAAATAAGACCACTATCTTGTGAAGTAGGATTGCTTCCAAGAGTACATGGAAGTGCATTATTCACAAGAGGACAAACACAAGTATTATCAATTGCAACTTTAGGAATGATAAGTGAAGAACAAGTACTAGATGGAATTGATACAGAAGAATCTAAAAGATATATGCATCATTATAATTTCCCAAGTTATTCTGTAGGAGAAGCAAGACCATCAAGAGGACCAGGAAGAAGAGAAATAGGACATGGAGCATTAGCTGAAAAAGCATTAGTTCCAGTATTACCATCTAAAGAAGAATTTCCATATGCGATAAGAGTGGTATCAGAAGTATTATCTTCTAACGGTTCTACTTCACAAGCAAGTATTTGTGGAAGTACACTATCTTTAATGGATGCAGGTGTACCAATTAAAAGACCTGTTGCAGGAATATCTACAGGACTAGTAACAAATCCAGATAATGATGAAGATTATGTGATGTTAGTAGATATCCAAGGATTAGAAGATTTCTTTGGAGATATGGATTTTAAAGTAGGTGGAACAGAAAAAGGAATTACAGCTATTCAAGTAGATATCAAATGTGATGGATTAACTTATGACATTATTAAAGAAGCATTTGAAAAAACGAGAATTGCAAGAAAACATATATTAGAAGATGTCATGTTACCAGTAATTAGTAAGCCAAGACCAGAAATTTCACCATATGCACCAAGAATTGTAGGAACACAAATAAAAGTAGAAAAAATTAAAGATGTCATTGGACCAGGTGGAAAAATGATTAATAAAATTATTGATGAAACAGGAGTAAAAATTGACATTGAAGAAGATGGACAAGTATTTATCTATTCTCAAGATAATGAAAAAGCAATGCAAGCATTAGAAATGATAGAAGATATTGTAAGAGAAGTAGAAATTGGCGGTATTTATTATGGAGAAGTTGTTCGATTAATGAATTTTGGAGCATTTGTAGATTTAGGATGTGGAGGAAAAGAAGGATTGTTACACATTTCTAAAATTTCAAATGAAAGAATTAAAAATATAGAAGATGTTCTTCATGTAGGAGATAGAGTGACAGTAAAAGTAACAGACATTGATGACCAAGGAAGAATTAATTTAACCATGAAAAATTTAAGTGAAGCAAAAGTTTATGAAGAAGATTAAACAACATTAGTTATGGCAAAAAATAGAAAAAATTTCAAAAAAAGCTTGATTTTTTGCCCAAAAGTGGGTATAATGATAAAGAATAGTAAGAAAGACAGAAAGAGTGGGAACAAATCCCACTCTTCACTTTTGAAAAGGAGGTTGAATATTGACTAAGTTAGAGGAAAAAATAGAAAATTTATTAAAAGATATTATAGAAGATTTAGACTATGAATTATATGATGTTGAATATGTCAAAGAAGGCAAAAACTATTTTTTAAGAATCTATATTGATAAGCCAGAAGGAATTGACTTAAAAGATTGTGAAAAAGTAAATGATGCTATATCAGATTTATTAGATGAGGCAAACTATATTAAGGAACCATATTTTTTAGAAGTTTCATCACCAGGAGTAGAAAGAGTATTAAGAAGAGATAAACATTTAGAACAAAATAAGGGAAAAGAAATTGAAATAAAGTTATTTAAGAAAGCTCAAAATGGTGAAAAAGAATACCAAGGAATATTAAAAAATTTTGATGAATCTAAAATCATATTAGAACAAATAAAACAAGAAAAAGAAGGACAAGAACAAGTACAAAACATAGAAATAGAACGTAAAGATATTGCACATATAAAAACAATATATAATTGGTAAAGGGAGGAAAAAAATGAAAAACGAAGCAATTGATAACAAAGAATTAATATTAGCATTAGAAGAACTAGAAAAAGAAAAAGGAATTAAAAAGGAATATTTATTAGAATCTATTGAAACAGCATTAGTAACAGCCTATAAAAGAAATTTTGATTCTTTAGAAAATGTAAAGGTGGAAATGGACCCACGGAACAGGAGCAACTCATGTTTATGCTATGAAAGAAGTAACAGAAAATGCAAATGACCCAGCTTTGGAAATTAGTTTAAAAGAAGCAAGAAAAATAAATAAAGATGCTAATATTGGAGATTCTGTAGGGGTAGAAATTGTACCAAGAGATTTTGGTAGAATTGCAGCACAAACTGCAAAACAAGTTATTATTCAAAAATTAAGAGAAGCAGAAAGAGATGTCATTTTTTCAGAATTTAATGATAGAAAAGGTGAGATTGTATCAGGATTAATTCAAAAAGCAGATCATAATATTGTGGTAATGGATTTAGGAAAACTAGAAGGAGTAATGCCAGCAAAGGAACAAATTCCAACAGAACATTATCATGTAAATGACAAAATAAAAGGATATGTTCTAGATGTAGAAAGAGGGGCAAAAGGAGCACCACAAGTTATTGTTTCTAGAAGTCATCCAGATTTTGTAAGAAAATTGTTAGAGTTTGAAATTCCAGAAATATATGAAGGTGTTATTGAAATTAAAAGTGTATCTCGTGACCCAGGATATAGAAGTAAAATAGCTGTATATTCTCCAGACCCTAATATTGACCCAGTAGGTTCTTGTGTAGGACAAAAAGGTGTTAGAATTCAAAATGTAATTAATGAATTAAATGGAGAAAAAATTGATGTTATTGAATGGAATGAAGATCCAAGCATTTATATAGCATCTAGCTTACTTCCTGCACAAATACTAGCTGTAGATATTAAAGAAGAGGAAAAATTTGCACAAGTTATTGTTCCAGATGACCAATTATCTTTAGCAATAGGAAAATCAGGACAAAATGCAAGATTAGCAGCTAGATTAACAAATTGGAAAATTGATATTAAATCAGAAACACAATTTAGAGAAATGTTAGAATTAGCACAAAAAGAGAAAGAAACACAAGATACGGAAGAATAATAAAGGATTTTAAACATACAATAAAAGGGGGACAAAGAGATGAAAAGTAAGCCACAAAGAACTTGTATGGGATGTAACGAAAAAAAAGAGAAACAGCAATTAATAAGGATTGTAAAAAACAAACAAAATGAAATTAAAATAGACAAAACAGGAAAGCTCGAAGGTCGAGGGGCTTATATATGCAATAATGTAGCATGTTTTGACAAGGTAAAAAAGACAAAAAGATTAGAGAAAGTTTTAGATATGGAAATATCAGAAAAAATTTATGAAGATTTAAGAGGTGTGATTCTTGAATAATAAAAAAATATTAGGATTAGTAGGATTAGCAACAAGAGCAAGGAAAATAACTTTTGGCGCAGATGCCACAGAAGAAGGAATAAAACAAAAACATGTTAGTTTAGTTATTGTAGCAACAGATTCTTCAGAAAGAACAAAAGATAAATTTAAAAAATTAAGTGAGAAATATCAAATACCAATTATTATAATTGGAGAAATAGAAGAGATAAGTAAAGCAATAGGAAAATCCAATAAAGCAATTGTTGGTATTAAAGAAAAAAATTTATCAAAGGAAATACTTAAAATAAATAATGGGGGTGATGTTATTGGGTAAGATAAAAATACACGAAATAGCTAAAAAGCTAAACTTAACCAGTAAAGAAGTATTAGAAGTAGCAAATATGTTGAAAATAGATGCTAAAAGCCACTTGAGTGGTGTAACAGAAGATGATGCAAAAAAAATAGAAGAAAAATTTATGCAAAAACAGAATAAGGAGAAGAAGGAAAAGATAAATATGCCAAATAAAGAAGACAAGAAAAAAGATGCAAAAAAAGAAGAAAGAGCACCTGTTATTATTAGAAGAGAAGTAATTATTTCACAAGAAGAATCAGAAAAAAAAGAAGAAAATAAAAACAAAGAAGGCAAGAAAAATATTGGTTTTGTAGAAAGAAAACAAAACAAAGATTATAACATTGTATATCGTGAGAAGAGAAATAAGCCAATGACAGTAAGTGAATTATTTGGACTAAAAAGTGAAGAACCTAAAAAAGAAGATAATAAAGAAAAAACAATAAAGAAAGAAAAAGTGGAAGAAGTTCCAACTCCTGTTGAAACGAAGAAAGAAGATAAGAAAGAAAAAGAAGAAAAAACAGTTAAACCTAGTGGAACAGACAATAGTAAAAACACTTCTTTTCAAGATAAAAATACTAGCAATGTAAACTCGAATAATAATCGCCCAAATCATAATTATAATAATAGAAACAATTATTATAATCAAAGTAAAAATAGTAATAATAGTCATAAAAATACAAATAATAATTCCAATTATCATAATAGAAAAAATGGTAATGATAAATTTGCTAAAAAGCCATTAGATGCTAGAGGAATAGAAAAAAATATCCAAAATATAATGGCAACAGAAACCATTGAAAAAGAAACTATTAGAGAATATAACAGAGGAATAGATAAACAAAAAAATAATCGTTATGAAGAAAACAAAACAATTAAAAAATCAAAAAACAGAAAAAATAATCAAGGAAATTTTGACGAAGGTAAATTAAAAACTTTAAAACAAGCTAATAGATTATCTAATATGTTTGAAGAACAAGATGGTGGAATGTTAGATTATTACGATTTAACAACAGAAAGAGGAAGAAGAGGAAAGAAAAAATCAAATAAAAATCAAGAAGAAAGAAATAAACAAAAAATATTTAAATTAACCCAAATCGAAATTCCAGAAAGTATTACAGTAAAAGATTTAGCAGCAGAAATGAAGAAAACAACAGCAGAGGTAATTAAAAAATTATTAGGTTATGGTATGATGGCTACGATTAATCAAGAAATTGATTTTGATACTGCATTTTTAATTGCACAAGAATTTGGAATTACAGCAACTAAAAAGGAAACAGTAACAGAGGAAGATATTCTTTTTGATGAATCAGAAGATAAAGAAGAAGAACTAAAAACAAGACCACCTGTTATTGTTGTTATGGGACATGTTGACCATGGTAAAACTTCTCTTTTAGATGCAATTAGAAAAACAAATGTAATTGAAGGTGAAGCAGGAGGAATTACACAAGCAATTGGAGCATATCAAGTAAAAGTAAATGATAGATTAATTACTTTCTTAGACACACCAGGTCATGAAGCATTTACAGCAATGAGAGCAAGAGGTGCTCAAATTACAGATATTGCTATTTTAGTGGTAGCTGCCAATGATGGTGTTATGCCACAAACAATAGAGGCTATTAATCATGCAAAATCTGCAGGAATACCAATTATTGTTGCAATTAATAAAATAGATTTACCAGATGCTAACCCAGATAAAGTAAAACAAGAATTAATGGCTTATGAATTAGTTCCAGAAGAATGGGGTGGAGATACTATTTTTGTTCCAATTTCAGCAAAGAAAAATGAGAACATAGACCAATTATTAGAAATGGTATTATTAGAAGCAGATGTGTTAGAATTAAAAGCAAATCCTCATAAACAAGCAAAAGGTGTTGTAATTGAAGCAAGACTAGATAAAGCTAAAGGACCTGTTACAACAATGCTTGTACAAAGAGGAACACTAGATGTAGGAGATACAATTGTTGTTGGTTCTGCTATTGGTAGAATTAGAAATATGAAAGATGATAAAGGAAAAAATGTAAAACAAGCAGGTCCATCTATGCCAGTAGAAATTATGGGATTGACAGAAGTACCACAAGCAGGTGATACTTTCTATGAAGTAAAAAATGAAAAAATGGCAAAACATTTAATTGAAAGAAGAAAACGTCAAGAAAGAGAAAAAGCAATTAATCAAACAACAAAAATAACTTTAGACAATTTATTTAGTCAAATGGAACAAGGAAATTTAAAAGTATTAAATTTAATTGTAAAAGCAGATGTGCAAGGTTCAGTAGAAGCTGTAAAACAATCTTTAGAAAAATTACAAAATGAGGAAGTTAAAGTAAAAGTTATTCATGCAGCTACAGGTGCAGTTAATCAATCAGATGTAACACTTGCAAAAGTTTCTAATGCTATTATTATCGCTTTTAATGTAAGACCAGACCATACAGCAAAAGAAATGGCAGAAAAAGATGAAATCGAAATTAAGCAATATTCTGTTATTTATCAAGCAATAGAAGATGTAGAAGCTGCAATGAAAGGAATGCTTGCTCCTAAATTTGAAGAAGAAATAATTGGAACAGCTGAAGTAAGACAAACATTTAAAATTTCTAATGTAGGTACTATTGCAGGAGCTTATGTTTTAACTGGAAAAATGGAAAGAAATGCAGGTGTTAGAATTATTCGTGATAATGTTGTAATTCACGAAGGAAATTTAGCAACACTTAAAAGATTTAAAGATGATGCAAAAGAAGTTTCTAAAGGTTTTGAATGTGGTATTCAAATTGAAAATTATAATGATATTCAAGAAGGAGATATTATTGAAGCCTTTATTATGAAAGAAATTAAAAGATAGTAATAAGAGCAAGTAATATGCTGATAAAATAGCCTTAAATCAACTAAACAGAAGAAAGAAGAGGAGGAGATAATGATGGCAGGTAATCAAAATAGAATGAATAGAATAGATGAAGAATATCGAAAAGAACTTAGTCATATTATCGATTATGAATTAAAAAATCCTAATATAACAGGTTTAATTAGTGTGACAAAAGTAAAAGTGACAAATGATTTAAAATATGCAAAAGTATATGTTAGTATTTTAAATTCTAAGAATGTAAAAGATACTTTAGCAAACTTAAAAAAATCTGCAGGTTTTGTTAGAACACAATTGGCTAAAAGAATTAATTTAAGAAATACACCAGAAATAATATTTGAATTAGATGATTCTATGGAATATGGTGCCAAAATTGATACTATTTTGAAAGAAATTATGCCTAAAAAAGAAGAATAAAAAAATAATCGAAAAGGAGAAACTAAATGACGTTAGATGAAATTTTAAAAGAAATAAAAAATGCAGAAAAAATAGTGATATTAACACATGAATCGCCAGATGGAGATGCAATCGGAAGTAGTTTAGCAACACAATTTTTAGTACAGGAATTAGGAAAAAAGGCAGATGTGATTATTCCAGAATATTCTAGATTATTTAACTTTTTGCCAAATGCTTCTAACATTTTGAAAGGAACATCTATAGAAAAATATGATTTAGCAATCACTGTAGATTGTGCAGACGAAAAAAGAATTGCTCAAAAGCAATATTTTCAAAATGCTACTAGAACAATTGTAATTGACCATCATGGAAGTAATAAAATGTATGGGGATTTTAACTTTGTAAATCCAGTTTCACCAGCTTGTTGTGAAGTATTAGTTGGAATTTTCCAGTATTTTGATATTAAAATTTCAAAAGAAATCGGAACTTGTTTATTGACAGGAATCATAACAGACACAGGAGGATTTAGTCATCAAGGAATTAATCCAGAAACATTTGAATTTACAGCAGATTTAATACGAATAGGAGTAAATATTCCTGATATTTATAAAAGAGTGTTAAGGACCAGTACAAAAGCTAATTTCGAGTTAGCAAAAAGAGTGTATAAAAGAATGGAATTCTTAGAAGATGGAAAAGTTACATTTACTTATATAAATACAAAAGATGAAGAAGAAGTAGGAGCTGAGCCAGGTGACCATGAAGGTTTAGTAGAAATAGGAAGAGATATTGAAGGAGTAGAAGTTTCTATCTTTATTAGACAAAAAGAAAAAGAAGATAAATATAAAGTTTCTATGCGTTCTGGAAATACAGTTAATGTATCAGATATTTGTTTTCTATTTGGAGGTGGTGGACATCCAAGAGCAGCAGGATGTCTAATACAAGGTACAGTAGAGGAAGTAAAAGAAAAAATTATGAAAGAAGTAAAAAAGGTATTATAAAATGGATGGAATTATTATAGTAAATAAACCTAAAGCTTGTACTTCTCATGATGTAGTATACAAAATAAGAAAAATAACAGGAGAAAAAGTAGGACATGCAGGAACTTTAGACCCCTTAGCAACAGGGGTTTTACCTATTTTAGTTGGTAAAGGTACACAATGTTCTAAATATCTTATAAATCATGATAAGACATATGTTGTTACTTTACAACTTGGAAAGAAAACAGATACAGGTGACGAAGAAGGAAATGTTATACAAGAAGAAAAAGTAGATATTTCTTGGAAAGATAAACAAGCTTTAGAAAAAGTGTTTCAATCTTTTGTAGGAAAACAAAAACAGATGCCACCAATTTATTCTGCTATTAAAGTAAAAGGTAAAAAACTATACGAATATGCAAGAAAAGGAGAACAAGTTGAAATTCCAGTAAGACAAATAGAAATTTATCAAATTAAAATCATTCAAATAGAAGAACTAAAAAAACAAATCATTTTTCAAGTTTCTTGCTCAAAAGGTACATATATTAGAAGTCTATGTGAAGATATAGCAAAAAAGTTAGGTACAGTTGGTTATATGCAAGAATTGCAAAGAATACAGGTTGGAGATTTCAAAATAGAACAGGCTATTACTTTAGAACAACTTGAAAAAGATGATATTGAGTATTTATCAGTAGAGAAATTGTTTGAAAACAAAGAAATTGTTTCTTTAGACAAGAGAAAATTGCATTTGTTTTTAAATGGAGTAAAATTGGAAATAGGAAAACCAGATGGAGTATATCGTATTTATTGTGAACAAAAATTTATTGGACTTGGTGTAATTAGCCAAGGATTATTGAAAAGAGAGATTGTTTTATAGATTTCTTTTTGTGCAATAGGAAATATTATTAATGTTCTATTTTATAACTTGTCTTCATACACTTGATATAGAAGTGGAAGGTGAAGATATGTATTATATTAAAGAAATTGACAAGCCAAGTAAATTCCTAAAAAGATGTAACTGGATAAAGTCAGAAAATAATGAAATAATATTACCTATTCAGGGAGAAGAAATAAAATATAAACAAGCACAAAAATTATCTAAAAAAACAAAAAAAATACTACAAAAAACGAATACAAACAAAATTGTGTTAAGTAAAATAATAAAAAAACAAAAAGATTATTGTAATAATTTATATTCTTATGGATTTGATATACCAGACGGCAAATGGCTTTTGGAAATACTTTCTTGTGAAACTTTAGGGTATATTGTAGAAAAAAAGAATTTAAAAAAACAGGAATTAATGGTTAGCATTTTAGTGAATCAGTTATCAGAAATTACTCTGCAAAACATAAAACAATTGGTAAAAGAGTATAAAAGAATTAATATTGTAACAAATCATATACAACAACTAAAAAAGTTGGAAGATGAGATATTAGAAGAAGAAGGAATAATGATAACAGTTACGAATAATAAGAAAAAGAGTTTATTAAAATCAAATATTATTTTAAATATAGATTTTCCGACAGAATTAATCAATCAATATCAAATAAAAGAAGATGCAATTATATTAAATATTCAGGGAAATGTTAAGATAAAAAAGAAGAGATTTTGTGGAATATGTATTAATGATTATGAAATAAAAAGGGTACAAGGATTAGAATATGAAGATATAGAAGAACAATTTTGGAATAAAGATATTTATGAGGCTTGTTTTTATAAAAGACAACCAATAGTAGAAATTAAGAAAAAAGTCAGAAAAGATAATGTGCAAATTGCATGGCTACAAGGTCTAAGGGTTATTATTTAATGAATAATAATAAGTGGAAAAACATTAACTAATAGTGGCAAAGGGAAAGAATTTAAAAAAACTCTTTCTTTTTTAAAAGAAATATAATATAATAGATTTGTCAAGTTTTAGAATTGGCAAGGAGGTAATCAAATGCCAAATAGTAATAGTAGAAATAATAAAAGTAATAGAAGACCAGAAGGACAAAATACCAAAATATATAATGTGAATAAAAAAAGAAGGAAAAAGCCAGTTAATGCTAAAAGTGGACAAAGGAAAAAAGTAGTTACAACTAAAAAAGTACAAACTTCAAAAGCAAAAAATAATAAAAGTAATTCTAAGGGGAAACATCCTAAATTAATGATGGCACTAAAAATAGGAATTATTGTGTTTTTATTGTTATGTGTCATAGGAGCAGGTATTGTAGCAGGAATGTTTTTTGGATTATTTGGTGATGAATTTGAAATTACCAAAGAAGAGCTAAAAATAGGTGCTGCAAATTCAGTTGTTGTAGATAGCAATGGGACAGTTATTGCAGACTTAAGTGGTGATGAAAAAAGAAAAATAGTAACCTTAGAAGATATGGCAGAATATTTACCAAAAGCTTATGTCGCAATAGAAGATGAAAGATTTTATAATCATAGTGGTGTGGATTTAAAAAGAACAGCAGGTGCTATTTTAAATACATTATTAGGAAATAGATCTTATGGAGGAAGTACCATTACACAACAATTAGTAAAAAATATCACCAAAGAAGATGAAGTTTCAGGTTTAGCAGGTATTATGAGAAAAGTAAAAGAATGGGCAAAAGCTTATCAAGTTGAGAGAATGATATCTAAAGACCAAATTTTGGAATTATATTTAAATATTTTATATGTAGGTGGTAAAAGTGATTCTGCTAATTTACATGGAGTAGAATTAGGAGCACAATATTATTTTAATAAAAGTGCAAAAGATTTAGATTTAGCAGAATGTGCCTTTTTAGCGGGAATAAATAGTTCTCCAAACGCATATGATCCTTATGATGAAAGTGTTGACAATACGGAAAAAATCAAAAATAAGATATTAACTGTTTTAGATAAAATGAAAGAATTAGGCTATATTACTAATGAAGATGATTATAACACTGCATGCCAAAAAGCAGAGGCAGGGCTTAAATTTGAAAAAGGAACAATCAGTAGTGGAAGTATATTTTCTTATCATACAGATGCAATTATAGAACAATTAATTGCACAAGTAATGGAGGAAAAAGATATATCTAGAACATTAGCTGAAAATTATATTTATAGTAGTGGGTTGACTATTTACTCTACAGTAGATACAACTATACAATCAAGATTAGAAGAAGAATTTAAAAAAGATAAGTATATTGTAAAAGGTAAAGCAAAAAATGAAGATGGAACTTTAAAAAATGAACATTCACAAGCTGCAATGGCTATTGTGGATTATAAAACAGGAAATGTTGTTGGATTAGTAGGAGAACTAGGCGAAAAGACAACAGCAAGAGGACAAAATAGAGCAACTCAAAGTGTTAGACAATGTGGTTCTTCTATGAAACCATTGGCTGTTATTGCACCAGGGTTACAAGAAAAAGTAATTACAGCAGCAACTGTATATGATGATGCTGCAACAAATTTTGGAGGAGATTATGAACCAAAAAATCAAAGTGGATTTAAAGGATTAATTAATATTAGAAGATTTATTGCTCTATCTCAAAATATACCAGCATTAAAAATTATGGCAGAACTTACACCTGCAAAATCAATAGAATATTTAAACAAAATGGGAATAGATTCTATTAAGGCAGATGAAGATAATGATATTACATTAGCATTAGGTGGAACTAGCAATGGGGCAACACCATTAGAAATGGCTTCAGCTTATGGAGCTGTTGCAAATGATGGGGTTTATATAACACCAACATTTTATACAAAAGTAGTGGATTCTAATGGAAATGTAGTAATGACACCAAATCAAGAACAAACAAGAGTAATTTCAGAGCAAAATGCATATATCACAAAAACAATTGTACAAGAACCAGTAACTAATGCAGAAGGTACAGCAAAATATTGTGCAATTCCTGGAATGGATGTTGCTGCTAAAACTGGAACAACAGATGATAATTATGATAGATGGCTTTGCGGATTTACACCTTATTACTCAGCTGCTTGTTGGTATGGATATGATACAAATGAAAAAGTAGTATATTCAGGAAATCCAGCAGGTTTACTTTGGTCAGCAGTAATGAAAGATATTCATAAACCATTACCAAATGCAACTTTTACAAAACCAAGTGGAATTGTAGAGGCAACAGTATGTACTACAACAGGTTGTTTACCAACAACAGGATGTCCAACTTATAAAGAAATTTTCACACAAGATAATATGCCATCTAAATGTGAAGGACACGGAACACAGACTTTATGTACAGAGTCTAATTTAATAGCAACACCATATTGTCCAAGTACAAAATCAAATAATTATGGTGCAGTTGTTCCAAAAGAACAATTAAAGCTATGGAAACCATTAAATAAGTCATCTTCAGGTACAAAAGTAGAAGGAACTTGTACAATCCATACTAAACCAGTAGAAACTGAAAAACCAAAAGAACCAACAAAACCATCAACTAATAATGTAAAAAATAATACAAATAATACGAATACAAATAATACTGCTAATTCAGTTAATACTAATAATACAACATCTGGAGGAGGAAATACTGTAAAACCACCAGATGGGGGGAATCAAACGACTCCAGAAAATAATACAGTAACACAATAAAACAAAGATAATAATAAGAGGGAGAAAACCCTCTTATTTAATAAAAAAGGAGGAATTGGATTGGATATTTATTTTTATAATACTTTAACTAGAAAAAAAGAACTTTTTGAACCTATAAATGAAAAAGAAGTAACCATATATTCTTGTGGACCAACAGTCTATAAAGACGCAACAATAGGAAATATGAGAACAAATATATTTCAAGATGTTTTAAGAAGAATGTTAAAATATAATGGATATCAAATAAAACATGTAATGAATATAACAGATGTAGGACATTTAGTTTCTGATGGAGATGATGGTGAAGATAAAATGATTAAATCAGCAAGAGAAGAACATAAAACACCATTAGAAATAGCAGAGCATTATACCAAATTGTTTTTTGATGATTTAAAAGATTTGAATATAGAGATACCAGAAATTATTTGTAAAGCAACAAATTACATTCCAGAAATGTTAGAATATGTAAAAGAACTTGTGGATAAAGGATATGCTTATGAAACTTCAACAGCGATTTATTTCGATGTTTCAAAATTAGATAAATATCCTGTTTTATCTAATTTAAATGTAGAAGAGCAAAAAGCTGGAGCGAGAGTAGAAGTTGATACTGAAAAAAGAAATCCTTATGATTTTGCAGTATGGATAAAAGCACCTAAAAATCATTTAATGAAATGGGATAGTCCTTGGGGTCCAAGTTATCCAGGTTGGCATATCGAATGTTCAGCAATGTCAAGAAAACATTTAGGAGAACAATTTGATATTCATACAGGTGGAATTGATTTAATACCAACACATCATGAAAATGAAATCGCACAAAGTAAAGGTGCATGTGGTAAAATACCGGCTAGATATTGGTTACATGGAGAATATTTATTGATTAATGGCGGTAAAATGTCAAAAAGTTTAGGAAATGTTTATTTACTAAAAGATATTAAAGAAAAAGGATATGACCCATTGGTTTATAGATTATTATGTTATACTTGTAGCTATAGAAATAAACTAAATTTTACTTGGGAAGGAATGGATTCGGCTTCAAAATCATTAGAAAGATTGAGAAAAGGATATCAAGCGAATAAAAACGGAAAAAATCAGTTAGAAAAAGAAGATATTGAAAAACTAAATGAACTAGAATATGGATTTAAACAAGCAATTAATGATGATATGAATATGCCTCTTGGCATGAGTTTTGTTTGGGAAGTTATAAAATATCCTAAAAAATGCCCAGAAATAGCAAATTTATTATTAAAATTTGATAAAGTACTAGGAATCAGAATAGAAAAAGAGGAAGAAACATCAGAAAAATTACCTGAAGAAATAAGCAATTTAATAGAAAAAAGAAAACAAGCAAGAAATGAAAAAAATTGGCAAGAATCTGATAGAATCAGAGAGGAAATTCAGCAAAAAGGTTATATTGTTAAAGATACAAAAGATGGTATGGAAGTTAGCAAAAAGTAAAATATATTATAAAAAGTGGAAGGTGAAAAGAAAATGGCAGTATTATTACCAGGAGGAGCAGGATTTATTGGAAGTCATACAGCTGTAGAATTATTAAATTCAGGAAAGGAAATTATTATATTAGATAATTTTTCTAATAGTAAGCCTAATGTATTAGATGCAATTAAAAAAATTACAGGAAAAGAATTTAAATTTTATGAAATGGATTATTTAAATAGAGATGGATTGGAAAAGGTATTTCAAGAAAATAAGATAGAAGCGGTAATGAATTTTGCAGGATATAAAGCAGTAGGAGAATCTGTAAAAAAACCAATAGAATATTATACTAATAATATTTCAGGTGCGCTAGTTTTACTAGATGTAATGAAAAAATATAATTGTAAAAAATTTATTTTTAGTTCTTCTGCAACAGTTTATGGAGAACCTGAAAAAATACCATTAACAGAAGATTGTAAAACAGGAGGAACAACAAATCCTTATGGTACGACAAAATTATTTATAGAGCAAATTTTAAAAGATATTTATGCCTCAGACTCTACATGGGATATTTGTATTTTAAGATATTTTAATCCAGTGGGTGCACATGAAAGTGGATTGATTGGTGAAGAACCTCAAGGGATACCAAATAATTTAATGCCATATATTGTTAGGGTGGCAAAAGGTGAATTAAAAGAATTATCTGTTTTTGGAGATGATTATAACACACCAGATGGTACAGGAGTTAGAGATTATATCCATGTGGTAGATTTAGCAAAAGGTCATGTTTTAGCTTTAGATAAATTAGATAAAGAACAAAAAGGTTTGTATATTTATAATTTAGGAACAGGAACAGGATATAGTGTTTTAGATATGGTAAAAGCATTTGAAAAAGCAACTGGAAAAAAAGTACCATATAAAATAGCACCAAGAAGAGATGGTGATATTGCTATTTGTTATGCAGAGCCTACAAAAGCAAAAAAAGAATTGGGTTGGGAAGCTACGAAAACTTTAGAAGACATGTGTTTAGATGCTTGGAATTATATTAAATAATTAGCAAGGTTGAGGTTGGGGTTGGCATTGGTTCCAGGTTAGGGTTGGCATTGGTTCCAGGTATGGATGCCAAATTTTTGTTAAAAATTTGGCATCCATACCTGGAACCAATGCCAACCCTAACCTCAATCTTGCCAAATTTTACTTATAATTTAAAGTAATTCGATTTCCAGTTTTCGTAACAAATCCATCTTCTTTCAATAATTTAAGTTCTCTCATCATGGCACTACGGTCAATACTTAAATAATCAGCCAGGTCGGTTAAAGAATGAGGTAATTCGAAGCTAGTACTTAATTTTCTTGTAGATAAAATAGAAAAATAGCTAAGTAGTTTATCTCTAATAGAGCGTTTTGTCAATAATTCTATTCTCATATTTAAATCAATAACCTTATTTAGAATCAATTCAGGTAAATATTGGGTAAGAGTTTGATGAAATTTGCAATTCTTTTGACATTTTTTATTAATATCATCATATATGAAAAAAAGAACATCACAATTCTCCTTTGCTTCTACTAATAATTCATTGTTAGTGGTAATAGTATAAAATACTTCACCGAAAATATTATTTTTTGAAAAATGTTCTACGATGGTTTTATTTCCATTTAAATCATATCTAACTAAATCTGCACTTCCAGATAATAAAATGCAGAGTTGATTTCTTTTTGTTATATAACTTGTTATAGTTTCACCTTTTATAAATGTCTTTTTTTGAACTTTTTGACAGGAATGTTCAAAATCGTATAAAAAATTATCTATATTTGAATTTGCAATCATTTAACTTACCTCCCATAAATTAAAGACAAATCTATTATACAAGAAATTTGTTGCTTTTGCAACTAAAAAGGTTTATAAAAACATAATATAACATAATATGTTAAAAAAATAATAGAAATTGTATAAAATTCTTATAATTTTATACAATTTCTGCTTGTAATATATTTGTAATAAAATTGTAATATTAGTGCAAAAGTAGTAAATTAGCCACATTGGGCATAACAAAATAAAAAACAAAATAATTTGTTGCTTTTGCAACAGAAAAACTTAAATCTTAATATATAATAACTAAAGCAAAATAAAGGAGGAAAAATAAAATGAAAGTTATTAAAAGGGATGGTAGAGCAGTAGATTATGATAGAGAGAAAATAGCAGTAGCAATTGAAAAAGCAAATCAAGAAGTGAAATCTAAAGAAAGAGCAACTAAGCAAGAAATTAAAGATATTATTCAATATGTTGAAGATTTAGGTAAAAAAAGAATTTTAGTTGAAGATATTCAAGATATTATAGAAGAAAAATTAATGGAAATTCAAAAATATGAATTAGCTAAAAAATATATTGTATATAGATATACAAGAGCATTAGTTAGAAAACAGAATACAACAGATGAAACAATTTTAGGTTTATTAAAAAATGAAAATAAAGAATTAGCAGAAGAAAATTCAAATAAAAACACTTTACTTGCTTCTACACAAAGAGATTATATAGCAGGAGAAGTATCAAGAGATTTAACAAAAAGATTATTACTTCCTGAAAAAATAGTGAAAGCTGATAATGAAGGTGTATTACATTTTCATGATGCAGATTATTTTATACAACCAATTTTTAATTGTTGTTTGATTAATATATCAGATATGTTAGATAATGGAACTGTTATGAATGGTAAAATGATAGAAAGTCCAAAGAGTTTCCAAGTTGCATGTACTGTTACAACACAAATTATTGCAGCAGTAGCAAGTAATCAATATGGTGGACAATCTGTAGATTTAAAACATTTGGGTAAATATTTAAGGAAAAGTTATAATAAATTCAAAGCAGAAATAGAGAAAAAATATAAAGGAAAATTGTCTGATGATATTATAGAAGATTTAGTACAAGATAGATTAAAAGCAGAATTAAAAGCAGGAGTACAAACAATTCAATATCAAATCAATACACTAATGACAACAAATGGACAATCCCCATTTGTAACATTATTCTTACATTTAGAAGAAGATGATCCATACATTAAAGAAAATGCAATGATAATCGAAGAAGTATTAAGACAAAGATATGAAGGAATCAAAAATGAAGCAGGAGTATATGTAACACCAGCATTTCCAAAATTAGTATATGTATTAGATGAATTTAATTGTTTAAAAGGTGGAAAATATGATTATTTAACTAAGCTAGCAGTTAAATGTTCAGCAAAGAGAATGTATCCAGATTATATCTCTGCTAAAAAAATGAGAGAAAATTATGAAGGAAATGTATTTAGCCCAATGGGATGTAGAAGTTTCTTATCACCTTGGAAAGACGAAAATGGTAATTATAAATTCGAAGGAAGATTTAATCAAGGAGTAGTTAGTATTAATTTGCCACAAGTAGCAATTGTAGCTGATGGAGATGAGGACAAATTCTGGAAATTATTAGATGAAAGATTGGAATTATGTAAGGAAGCTTTAATGTGTAGACATTATGCGTTACTAGGAACACATTCTGATATCAGTCCAATCCACTGGCAATATGGTGCTGTTGCAAGACTAGCTAAAGGAGAAAAAATAGACAAATTATTATATGGAGGATATTCTACTATTTCTCTTGGATATATAGGTATTTATGAGATGACAAAAGTAATGAAAGGAGTATCACATACAACTCCAGAAGGACATGATTTTGCAATCAGAGTGATGAAACATTTAAGAGAAACTGTAAATAGATGGAAAGAAGAAACAAATATCGGTTTTGCATTATATGGTACACCAGCAGAAAGTTTATGTTATAAATTTGCTAGAATTGATAAAGAAAGATTTGGTACGATTAAAGATGTAACAGATAAAGGATATTATACAAATTCATATCATGTAGATGTAAGAGAAAAAATTGATGCATTTGAAAAATTAGGATTTGAAAGTGAATTCCAAAAAATATCTTCAGGAGGGGCAATATCTTATATCGAAATACCAAATATGCAGAAAAATATTGATGCATTAGAAACAGCTGTTAAATTTATTTATGATAATATTCAATATGCTGAATTTAACACAAAATCTGATTATTGTCATGCTTGTGGCTTTGATGGAGAAATTATATTAAATAAAGATAATGAATGGGAATGCCCAAATTGTGGTAATAAAGACCACTTAAAAATGACAGTAGTAAGAAGAACATGTGGATATTTAGGAGAAAACTTCTGGAATGCAGGAAAAACAAAAGAAATAAAACAAAGAGTAATGCATTTATAATAAAATGTTAAAAAAGTGAACTGCTCGAAATAAGAAAAACAGTTCACTTTGAGATATCATTAATAATACTTTAAAATATTTCAAAAGGGGAGCAGAGAAATGAATTATGCAGATATAAAAAAAGTAGATGTAGCAAATGGAGAAGGTGTAAGAGTATCTGTATTTGTTAGTGGATGTAATCACCATTGTAAAGGTTGTTTTAATAGATGTGCATGGGATTTTGAATATGGTAATAAATTTACGGAAAAGCAAATAGATCAAGTTATTAATTATTTAGACCATGACTATATTTCTGGTTTATCTCTCTTAGGAGGAGAACCACTAGAAAAACAAAATCAAGAAGGGTTATTGCCATTAGTAAAAAAAGTAAAAGAAAAATTTCCAGATAAAAATATATGGTGCTATACAGGTTTTGATTTTGAAAAAGAAGTAGTAGGAAAGATGGCAAAAGAAAATGAAACAACAAAAGAGTTATTGAAATATATAGATGTTATGGTTGATGGTAAATTTGAAGAAGATAAAAAAGATTTGAGCCTTAGGTTTAGAGGTTCTTCTAATCAAAGGATTATCGATGTTCCAGAAAGTTTAAAAGAACATAAAACAGTAGATTTTAATTTATAAAGTGGAATAATATAAAAACCAGATTTTTTAGAGTTTTACTAATTAATCTGGTTTTATTTTATTGTTTAAATCTTTCTAGTAATTGTTTTCTGCATAAATTTTCAAAAGAATCATCCAAAGGTTCTAATATAATTTCTTCTTGGTATTTTCTTTTCAAACAATAGTGGATAATATAATCACTAAGTTCAGGATTTTTAGAAAGTAAAGGACCATGTAGGTAGGTAGCAATAACATTAGGTAAGAAAAATCCTTCTTTGCTATCTCCAAATTTATTTCCATTTCCTAATAAGACATCACCAAAAGGAGTATTAATATTAAAGGTTTGTCCACCATGATTTTCAAATCCAATAATTTTTGTTTTGATATCATCTAAAGAAACCTCAATAACAATATTACCAATACATCTTTTTTTTCTATCTAGAATAGCTTCTGTATAGTAGTCAAATATTTCTAATCCAGGGATTATATTTCCTTCTACATCTTTATAATATTTTCCAAATAGTTGATAAGCTCCACAGATTAAAAGGAAAAATACACCTTCTTTTACAGCTTCTTTAATATTGTCTTTATATTGAATTAAGTCTTTGGCTAAAATACTTTGCTCTTGGTCTGCTCCGCCCGACCTGCAAAAACTAGGTCATAATCTTTGAAATTGGGTGGGGGAGTTCCAATGGAATAAGGTACTATTGTAACTTTAAATCCACGTTTTTCTAATCGATATTGTAGAACTTGGATGTTTCCAAAATCTCCATAAAGTTCTAAAATGTCAGGGTATAAATATAATATTTTTAGTTCTTTCATATTTTTGACTCCTTATGATAATTTTAAAATTTCGTTTCTAGTAGGTTGTAAAGAGGTGTAATTTGCAATAACATATTTTTTTATATTGGTTTTATATAATGCCTTTACAGCTTCATGTAAGTCTAAATAGGGTTCTATTTTATGACTATCAAATCCAGCAGTTTTGATTCGAATGGCAATATCATATGCTCTTGTACCAGATGTGATGATACGAGAAACATGATTTAAAATGTCAAAATTAATATCCCATATCCAAGAAACATCAAATCCGTCTGCCATATTATCATTTAATACAAATAATAATTCTTTTTCAGTGTCATCTTCATTTAAAATTCTTAGACTAACATTAGCACCTGTTGGGTTTTTAGCTAAATTTATGATAGTAGGTATATTTTGAATAGAAAGTTCTTCTAATCTCCCATTATTTAAAACAAAATTTGCAATAGCTTTTTGAAGAATTTTGGTATCTATTTGATATAAGCTAGCACAAGTAATAACTGCAACAAAATTGTATATATTATAAATACTATTAAATTTAGTTTGATAGGTGACGCCGTTTACTTGGAAAGTACAATTTTTCAAATCTATATTAGTGGCTATTTTATAAATATCATTATTTCCAAAGTTACAGTTAGGACAATGAAATTTTCCAATATGAGAGTATTGATAATATTCATATTCAAGACGAGTATTACAAAATGGGCAGAATTTTCCTTCTCCAGCTTCTTTCATTACCTCTGTTGCATTTTCGTACTTTTCTACACTAAAATAGTAAACATTTGAATTATCAGGATTAGCATGTCCTAATCGTGCAACATTTGGGTCATCATTATTTAAAATCAGATTTCCAGAATAAGTTTTTAAAAAATCATTAATTCTTAAAATTAAAGATTCCACTTCGCCATTTCTATCTAATTGGTCCCTAAAGAAATCTAATATAACTAAAGTATCTAATTTTAGAACTTTAAAAACCACAGGAACATAACCTTCATCTACTTCAAATACCAGATAATCAGCTTTTATTTTACCAGTTAAAGAACAATGTTTTAGTAAAGTAGATAAAATACCAGTTTCCATATTATTACCTTCTGTATTGCTAATTACTTTTTTTCCTGCTTCTTGGAATACATATCCAATAGCATTATTTGTCATTGTTTTTCCATTTGTTGCGGTGACAGCAATAATAGGGCAATTTATTTTAAAGTAACGAAAAATGTTGGGTTCCCAATCAAATGCAATTTTCCCAAGCAAATTTCCACCATTTTTTCCTAAGATTTTTAATCCTAAATATAGTATTTTCATGGCTAATATGATAAAAAAGTCTTTCATTTTTTCCTCCCAAATGTTATTTAATAATTATGGATATTATATCATTATAAAAAAAAAGTAGCAAGCCAGAAAAAATTCACAAAAACATTTGACAAATAATTGTATTTAATAGATAATATAGATATCATTTACAATCGAAAAAAGAACAAGAAAAATACGAAGGAGGAAATAAAAAATGTACGTATTTAATAGAATTACAGTAAATCCACAGTTGCCAAAAAGAATTGGAAAATTATCTGAAATTGCAAATAATCTATGGTGGTCTTGGAATACAGAGTTTTTAAGATTATTTCAAAGAATAGATGCAGATTTGTGGGAACAATGTAATAAAAATCCTGTTAAATTTTTAAAACAAGTTTCACAAGAAAGATTAGAAAAAGTAATAAAAGACATATCTTTCTTAAAAGAGTATGATAAAATAGCAGAAAATTTTGACAATTATATGAACAGTAAAAATACATGGTTTACGAATAAATATCCAGAAAACAAAAATGATTTAATTGCTTATTTTTCAGCAGAATATGGATTAGACGAAACCATTCCTATTTATTCAGGCGGACTAGGAATATTATCAGGAGATCATTTAAAATCAGCAAGCGATTTAGGAATTCCATTAGTGGCAGTAGGATTATTATATAAAAACGGATATTTTCAACAAAAAATAAATGGATATGGACAGCAAGAAACAGAATATCGCAATATAGATTTATATGACTTACCAATACATCCTGTAAAAGATGAAAAAGGTGATGATTTAACTATTTATGTTAAATTCCCAAAAAGGAGATTATATTTAAAAGTATGGCAAATAAATGTTGGTAGAGTTACATTATATTTATTAGACTCTGATATAGATAAAAATAATGAAGAAGATAGAGATGTTACTTTAAGGTTATATGGTGGAGATCAAGAAATGAGGATTAGACAAGAAGTTGTTCTTGGTATGGCAGGAGTAAATTTATTAACAAAAACATTAGGTCTAAATCCAACAGTTTATCACATGAATGAGGGACATTCTGCATTTTTAACTTTAGAATTAATAAAAAATGTTATTAAAGAAAAACAAGTGTCATTTGAAGTGGCAAGAGATATAGTTACTTCTAAAACAGTATTTACAACTCATACACCAGTACCTGCTGGAAATGATATTTTCCCAGTAGCATTAGTGGAAAAATACTTTAAAGAATTTTGGCCAAGACTAGGATTAAATAGGGAAGAGTTTTTAAAATTAGGTATGAAACCAACTACAGATTTAGAACCTGGATTTAATATGGGGATTTTAGCATTAAAAATCGCAGGAAAGAAAAATGGAGTAAGTAAACTTCATGGAGCAGTTTCTAGAGAATTATTTGGGGAAATATGGCCAGAAATAGCAGCTAATGAAGCACCTATTACTTATGTTACAAATGGTATTCATACTTGTTCATGGCTTTCTCCAAAAATGAAAGAATTATTTAATAAATATTTAATACCATATTGGCAAGACAATATCCACCAACAACATGTGTGGGAAAAAATAAACAACATTCCAGATGACAAACTTTGGAAAGTACATAATGAAAGAAAAGAAAAATTATTAAAATTAGTAAAAACATCAACAACAGAAAGATTAAGACGTTCTGGATATCATTATGATGAAATTAATGATATTGTTTCTAAATTGAATCCAGATGCTTTAACAATAGGATTTGCTAGAAGATTTGCAACTTATAAACGTGCTACTTTAATTTTCAAAGATTTAGAAAGAATAACACAAATATTAAATCATGCAGATAAACCAGTACAAATAATTTTTGCAGGAAAAGCACATCCTGCAGATAAAGAAGGACAAGATTTAATAAAATATATTCATGAAATATCTATGATGCCACAATTTAAAGGAAAAATATTCTTATTAGAAAACTATAATATTGCAATGTCACGTTATTTAATTAGTGGAGTTGATGTTTGGCTTAACAATCCAAGAAGACCAATGGAAGCTTCAGGAACAAGTGGACAAAAAGCATCTGTAAATGGAGTTATTAATTTTAGTGTATTAGATGGATGGTGGGCTGAAGGATATACCCAAAATAATGGTTGGACAATAGGAACAAATGCAGAATATGATTCTTATGAGGCACAAGATATTGCAGATAGTCAAAGCATTTACAAGACATTAGAAGATAAAATAATTCCAACATATTATGAAAAAGATAAAAATGGAATTTCTAAAAAATGGATGGAAATGATGAAAAATTCTATTATTACAACAGGTGGAAAATATAGTACATCTAGAATGTTGGTAGATTACACGAGTCAGTTGTATATTCCATTATGTAATTTAACAAAAAAATATTATAGTGATGTAGATAATGTCGCAGCATATAATTCTTGGAAAAAGGATTTATATGTTAACTGGAAAGATGTAAAAATTACACAAGTTAATAATTTAGATAATATTGTAATTGATGCAGGAAATAATATTGAAGTTGCTTGTGAAGTCGAACTTCCTAATATTAGTCCAGAAAATGTACAAGTAGAGGTATATTATGGAAAAATATTGGAAAACGGAGTAGTAGAAAATGTAAGTATTATTCCAATGAGGTTAACAGAGCAAGATGAGGATGCTAAAAAATATTATTATACATCTAAAATAGAATTAACAACTGGTGGAAATTATGGCTATACATTTAGAGTTATGCCAAAACATGAAATGATTTTAGAACCAGCTAATTTAAATTTAGTAAAATGGATTACAAAATAATTGTTAGCTGCCAAGAGGGATGTTCCTTTTTGGCAGATTTATAATTTTTAAATAAAAAGTTAATATATTAATATTTTTGACAAAAACATAGCTAGGGTGTAACAATCCGGGTCTTTGTCTGCAAATATTAATATATTAACTTTTTTAAATAAAGTATTCTACAATAGTTGCGAAAAAGGAACATTCCCCTTGGTAGCTATTTTATTATTATCTTTTTAGTATAGTCTAAATTGCTCCAAGAATCATATTCATAACCAATCGTATAAACATTAGTAGCCCATATATCTTTTTCTAGCATTAATTTCAGATTTTTGTTAGAACAAAAGTCCATATATTTTTTTACTGAAGTAACGATTTCTAATTTTGGATTTGCTTTACTTGCTTCTGAAATTAAAAATTTACCACGTTCATTAAAACCAAGAACTCTTAAATAAGGAGTTGTTTTTTTAGAAAGTAGAATATCTTTTTTTGTAATATCAAGTAAAGCATATAGTAAAATTCGTTGAATACGAGTATTGGTATATCTTTTAGATTGAATAATATGTAAAAATTCTACTATACTATTACAGGAGTTGGCTGCATTTTTAATAGCAAATTCTAATCCCTCAGAAACATCAGCAAGATTAGCAATTTCTTCTATTGACATTTTTCTAAGTAAGTAAATAATCTCTTTTTCAAAAACAGAGATATCAGGAACTATAGTTCCGTGTTTAATTTGTTGTATTAAGGTAGAGTAGCTAGTATTTGGCATTAAATTTTTTAAGATGTCAAATCCATTATTTTTAATTATATTACGAATAGCAGTACCACTTGCAATATTGCCATTATAATTATTGTCATGATAATCGGCTTGATAACGAGCGATAGCAATTGGTTGTATTTTACTTTTATATTTTTTTAAAGCTTTTAGATATTCAATTCCTAGAATATTATTAGGAGTGGATAAGATATTGGAAAATTTTTTGAGTTCATTTAAATACATTAATAATGCGTTTTCGCGTGCTTTAGGAAAAGATAATCCTTTTTCTAATTCGTGAGATAAAAGGCTTTTATACTCTTTTGGTTCATTATATAAAACATCTGCTATTTTATTTAAGACGGAAATATCATTTGTTTCTGTTCCAAAAGCAATGTAATCTACAACTTTTAAAGATTCTAAAATTTTGATGCCACCTTCTGCAAAATTTTCTGCACTAGAAATTGCATATAATAAAGGAAGTTCCACAACTAAATCAATACCATTATCTAATGCCATTTGAGCTTTTGACCATTTGTCAATAAAAGAAGTACTACCGACGTTGTGTGAAATTTCCACTCATAATAGCAACAGTATAAGTACTGCCTGTTTCTTGTTTAGCTTTTTCTAGATGGTAAAGATGACCATTGTGAAACGGATTGTATTCTGCTATAATACCTAAAACTTTTCCCATATTTAAATTCCTTTCGATTAACTATTTATTAGTATATTAACTGTTAATAGTAACAACAGATATTCTTTATTTAAATATCCTTGTATAATTTGAAATTTATGGTATAATAGTATCATAAAAAAGAGAAAAAAACAATGTAAGAGGTTTATTTATGGAAAAAGTTACAATTTATACAGATGGCGCATGTTCAGGGAATCCTGGTCCAGGAGGATGGGGAGCTATTTTAATGTGTCAAGGAAAAAAGAAAGAAATATCAGGTGGATGTAAAAATACAACTAATAATATTATGGAAATAACAGCAGTAATAGAGGCTTTGAAACTTTTGAAATATACTTGCGAGGTAGATTTGTATAGTGATAGTGCTTATGTAGTAAATACTTTTAAACAAAAATGGATAGATAATTGGAAGAAAAATAATTGGAAAACAGCTAGTAAAGAACCAGTTAAAAATAAAGAATTGTGGCAAGAATTAGATAAACTTACGAAAATACACCAAGTAAAGTTTCACAAAGTAAAGGGACATAGTGATAATGAATTTAATAATCGTTGTGACGAATTAGCTAGAGGAGAAATTCAGAAAATTTAATAGAATTTATTAAGTATTTGTTAATGAAGAATAAAAGGAGAAACAAAATGATAATTGAGCAGTTTATATTTGTCGTGTTTTCATTTGCAATTTTTGTTTATATGTTTTTTAAAATGATTAAAAATAACGATACTAGTTATGTGGTAATTCTTATTTTAGAAGCATTAGGAATAGCATTGAATTTCGCGGAAGTATTATTTAATATACAATTAAATATGTTAATGTCTATATTGAAATATATTTTTTCTATTATATTACCTTTGATAATAATTATTATGGAAATGAGAGATTATAACTTAATAGAATTAATCAACTTAACCAAGGCTAGGTTTTATTTGATGATAGGAAATGATAAAAAAGCAAAACAGGCATTAATTAATTTAGTAACGAAACGTCCAGAATGTTATCAAGCACATCTTTTATTAGCACAAGTATATGAAAAAGAAGGTGGCATGAGAAAGGCTATTGATGAGTATGTACAGTCAGTAGATTTAAATAAAAAAGATTATGATTCTTATTATAAAGTAACAGAATTGTTAAGCAATTTAGATAGAAAAGAAGAAGCATCAGAAATGTTAGTAAATTTATTAGATAAGAAGCCAGATATGTTACAGGCAAGTCTTTTATTAGGAGATATATTAATCGACAAAGAAATGTATAAAGAAGCAGTTAATGTCTATCAAGAAGCTTTAAAATATCATCCTACTAGTTATGAATTAAATTATGATTTAGGAATGGCATATACACTTTTAAATGATTTCCAAAGTGCAAAAATGTATTATGAAAAAGCAGCTGAATTTAATTCTCTTTTATATAATGCAAAATATTCTTTAGCAGAAATTGCTTTAATTTATAAGGAATTAGAGGAAGCAGAAAGAAGATTTTTAGAAGTAATAGATGATGAAGAATTATCAGCAGATGCTTATTTCGAGTTAGCAAAAATATCTTTAATCAAAGGAGAAAAAGAAACTGCAATTCATTATATTAATACAGCAATTGATATTAATCCTAAAAAAATAGCGGAAAAAGTAAGAAATGATGTAGCATTTATTCCTATAATTGCTAAAATTTCTATACCTTTTAATTTAGAAGAAGAACCAGAACAGGAAAATAAAAATCCAAAGAAGCTGACTAAAAAAGAGAAGAAAGCAAAAGAACATTTAGAAAATATGTTTGAGATAACTAGAAACCTAAGTTATCAAGATATTCGATTATTGAGAAAGAATGTAGCTAATAGAGATAGTATTCAAATTAATTTTGAATCTATGGAAAAAGAAAATCAAAAAGAAATCAATGAATAGGATTAAAAAACTCATAAAATTCTGAAAAATCAATATAATAAATAGAAAGTAAGGAGGAATTTTATGAGTAATCAATTTGCAGTTATTGGTGGAGATTTAAGAATTATTGAATTAGTAAAAATACTTGCAAAAGAAAATAACATTGTGTATACTTATGGATTAGAAAATGCTGAACAATTAAAAAATTTAGATAATGTTATTATATGTGAAAAATTAACACAGGTAGTAAAAGAAGCAGAAGTAGTAATTGGTCCTATTCCATTTTCTAGTAATGGAAAAGAAATAAATACTCCATTTAGCAATGTTTCTATTTCTATTAGAGAATTAATGCATGCACTAAATGCTAAAATTTTAATTGCAGGGACTATTGCACCAGAAGTATACGATATGGCAAATGATGAATATATTGAAATCATTGATATAATGAAAAGAGAGGAATTAGCAGTGTTAAATACTGTTTCAACAGCAGAAGGAACAATCGAAATTGCTATTTCAAATACCAATAAAATTTTGCATGGAAGCAAAGTCTTGATTTTAGGTTTTGGCAGAATTGGTAAAGTTCTAGCTAGAAAAATGGCAGGATTATCGGCAAGAGTTACTTGTGCAGCAAGAAAAGACGAAGACTTAGCATGGATTAAAGCCTATGGACATAATGCTACTAATATTAATACTTTAGGAGAAAATTTATCAGATTATGATATTATTATTAATACAGTTCCACATTTAATATTAACAAGAGAAAGAATGGAATATGTATCAGAAGAATGTTTGTTAATTGACTTAGCTTCTAATCCAGGAGGAATTGACAAAAAAGTAGCAAAGGACAGAAACTTGAAATTAATTTGGGCATTAGCACTTCCAGGAAAAGTAGCACCTGTTACAACAGCTGAATTTATAAAAGATACTATTTATAATATTTTAAAAGAAATATATAAAAAATAAAGAACAAAGGAAGGAAGAAAAATGATAGTAGAAATTTTAAAAACTGTTTTATTTGGGATAGTAGAAGGAATTACAGAATGGTTACCAATTAGTAGTACAGGACATTTGATATTAGTAGAGCAATTCGTTAAATTTGAGCAAGTATCTCCTGAATTCTGGAATATGTTTCAGGTAGTAATACAATTTGGTGCCATTCTAGCAGTTGTTATTTTATATTGGAATAAAATATGGCCATTTACGAAAAATAAACAAAAGGCAATTTCCGATAAAGGCATACTTTCCTATTTTAATAAAGATATTATGAACTTATGGGGAAAAATATTAGTTGGATGTATACCAGCAGCTATTGTTGGATTAGCCCTTGACGAGGTGTTTGAAGCTTTATTTTATAATCCTTTTTGTATAGCAATAGCATTAATTGTATTTGGTGTTGCTTTTATTATTGTAGAAAACTGGAATAAAAAAAGAAAAGCAAAAACAAAAAATACAAATAAAGAAATTACATATAAAGATGCAATTTTAATAGGTGTATTTCAATTATTAGCTGCTATTTTCCCAGGAACTTCTCGTTCAGGAGCAACTATTATTGGAGGATTATTAATTGGCCTTTCCAGAGCAAATGCTGCTGAATTTACATTTTATTTAGCAATTCCTACTATGCTAGGAGCAAGTTTATTAAAATTAGTAAAATTCGGTTTCGCTTTTACAGGAATTGAATTAGCAATCCTTTTGATAGGAATGCTTGTATCTTTTGTTGTTTCTATATTAGTGATTAAATTTTTAATGAATTATATCAAAAAACATGATTTTAAAGTTTTTGGATATTATAGAATTGTTTTAGGAGTTATGGTATTAGCTTATTTTTTCATTAAATAGTTATCAAACTTCCAAAGAGAACATCCCTTTTTGGCAGATTTTATATTTTAATAAAAAGTTGATATATTAATATTTTTGACAAAACCATATCTAGGGTTTAACAATCCGGGTCTTTGTCTACAAATATTAATATATCAACTTTTTTTAAGAAAATATCTTGTACTCAAGTTGTTAAAAAGGAATGTTCCCTTTGGCAACTATTCTATTTTTCTATCTTTTCTTTCATTTTGCGGTTGACACATTTTTTCATATTCTTTGCATTTAATTTTATAATCCATTTGCATGCATAAATAGCGATAATAACAGTATGCTTGTTCATATTGTAACATAGGATTAAATACTGGGTCTTTGTATAATTCGTTCATATCCATATTTCCAGTCGGTGGTGACATACCAAAATCCATAAAAGGTGGCATATATCCATTAAAATCTTTTTCCATTACAAATCAGTCCTTTCTTAGAATTATTTAATTTATCTATATGAGATGAATAAATTAAATAGAACTTTTAAGATAAATCAAAATTAAAAAATGGAATGAAATTCATTGCTAAATAAGTATAAAAAGTAGCTAAAATCCCTTGTAGCATTTTGCCATAGATATATGGCTTAATGGATAAATCTGTTTTTGAAGTGATACTTAATACTTGTAAAAAAATAGATATTCCACCAAAACCAAGCAAAAAAGCTGAAAATAAAATATTGATAGAAATTTTTTTACAAGTAATATTGGAGATTATTTGAATACCATTTGTTATTTCTAAAATGCCAGTCAATAATCCTTGGGCAAAAGTAGTATCTATATGAAATATTTCTAAAATAGGTGATATAGATAAACTGGTAATTGAAAGAATACCACTTGATTTTAAAATAGATATGATACTAGAAAAAATTACGACAAATCCACCAATAAGACAAATGGTAGAGATACTATTTGTAATACTTTGAGCTATGACTTCACCTAAGTTAGAAAAAGTAACAAAATTGTTTGAAATAGTTGTTTTTTCTGTGTTAATGAAATTAGCAGAAGGTTTTTTATAATATTTCCAAAAACGGAAAATAATCCCTACTGTGATACAAGCTAGTAAGTGTGTAGTAAAAAGTAAAATTCCAATAGTTGTATTTTGGAACATGGATATGCCAACAGTTCCAATGATAAATAATGGACCAGAATTATTAGTAAAACTTAGTAATCTTTCACATTCTTCTTTACTACAAATGTTTTTTTTACGAAATTCACAAGCAATTTTTGCTCCTACAGGATATCCACTTATGATTCCCATTAAAAAAGCAAAACTACCTTCTCCTTTTACGTGAAAGAGGGGATTCATATATTTGTTTAGAAGCTTTCCTAAATGAGCTATTATATTAGTATGCATTAATAATTCTGTTGCTACAAAAAAAGGAAATAAAGAAGGTACAATGGCAGTTACCCATAAATTAAGACCTTGTTTTACAGCAGGTAAATTATTTTTTGAAAATAGCAATAGACTTATTGTGAATAGTAAAAAGGAAAATGGAAGAATATTTCTTTTTATTTTTAGGATATAAAAGTGTTGTTTTGTCATGTAAACCTCCTTTATTATTAAAATATATGAGAAAAATAAGAAAATATGTATTGCTTTTTCTTGGAATAAATAGTATAATTTGTTCAAGTTTTAAATCTAACTACAACTTATGGCTTGACTTATTATATCTATAGACAGGGGCTATATAGAATATGATTAAAACTAAAGTTATAGACGGGAGGTGAAAATAGATGGAAGAAAAATTAGATAAAATTCTTTCTGACTTAGCATTTATTAAGGAAAATTTTGTTACTAAAGAGTATCTTGAAGGAAACTTTGCAACCAAAGAATATATTGATAAAAACTTTGCAACCAAAGAATATATTGATAAAAACTTTGCAACCAAAGAATATATTGATAAAAACTTTGCAACTAAAGAATATATTAATAAAAACTTTGCAACCAAAGAATATATTAAGAAAAATTTTGTAACCAAAGAAGAGATGAAACAAAGCTTTATTAGTTTTGAAGAAAGAATTACAGATAAAATTCTTTCTGAAGTAGACAAAAGATTTGAACAACAAAACAAAGAAATAGCAGAGGAATTTAGAAACATGGCACAATATATGTCTAGGGAGTTTCAAAGTGTAAGGCAAGAGATAGCTCAGCAAGGCAAAAGAATAGATAAAGTAGAGAAAGATATGAAATTAGCCCATGATGGATATAATGCTAGAATGTATAAAATTGAATTATCACAATCTAATTTAGAATCAAAAGTTTATGAACTAGAAAAAGAAAAATTAGTTTCAAATGAATAAAAAATTCCCAAAATGCACATACCTATAAAAAAGAAAAAAGGTGTGTGCATTTTTATGGAAAAAAAAGAACGAGAAAATCAAAATAATAATAGAGTACATGAAGTAGGAGAGGATAGTACAAAATATGGAGAGTTTATTTCCTCTTATTTTGCATGGATATCTTTGCCAAATCAAAAAGAAAAAGTAGAAGAACTAGAAAAAATGACTAAAAAAGACAAAAAAAAGAGATAAATTAAGAAAAGTAGAGATAAAAAAAGAAATAGTAGTAATAAAGGTCAGAAAAGGTCAAAAAACGAATTTGATTTTGTTATAATTTTGCATATAATAAATAATATAGGTCAAAGAAAGTCAAAGACAAAAGGAGGACAATTATATGAAAATCACAGATATGATAGAAGAATTTATTAAAGAAATGTTTGAAGATAATAATGACGCAATAGAAATACAAAGAAATGAATTAGCAGAACATTTTAACTGTGTACCATCACAAATCAATTATGTAATATCAACTAGATTTAAGCCATCTCAAGGATATTATGTAGAAAGTAGACGTGGTGGAGGAGGGCATATTACAATAAAAAAAGTAAGTAGTACTAAATCAGATTATATGATGCATATTATCCATCATATAGGAGAAGAAATAACAGCAAGTGAAGTAGATATTTTAATCAGTGATTTTTTAACTTATGATTTAATTTCGACAACAGAAGCTAAACTTTTAAAAGTTGCGACAAATGATAATGTATTAAAACTCGTGAAAGAACAAAGAGATAAAGTAAGGGCAAGTATTTTTAAAAATATGTTATTAAATTTAGATTAAGGAGGAATGAAAAATGTTGTGTGATAATTGCGGAAAAAGAGAAGCAAATGTGATGTATTCTGAAAATATCAATGGAGTAAAAAAGGAACTTCATTTGTGTGAAAAATGTAGTCAAAAATTAGGGATTGGAAAAATGAATTTTACGATTCCTACAGATTTTTCTAGTTTATTTGGAGATTTTATGGAAGACTTTACAACAAATGAATTTATGCCACTATTTCAAGAAATGAAAGAAATTAGTTGTGACCAATGTGGTGCAACTTTTGATGATATTATAAATAGTGGAAAATTAGGATGTGGAAATTGTTATTCTGTATTTGAGGAAAGATTGGAACCTATTTTAAAAAGGATTCAAGGTAATGTACAACATGTAGGAAGGTTAGGAAAGATAACTCCTAATGAGGTAGAGGAAATAAAAAAGGATGTTAATAAGGCAGTAGATTATAATATAGAAACAAGTAAACTTAATAATAATCAAGAAATAGAAAAATTGCAAGAAAAATTAAAGCAAGCTATTAAAGATGAAAGATATGAAGATGCTGCCAAAATTAGAGATGAGATAAAACAAAAAGAAAGTAAGTAGGAAGAAGGTTAGGAGTTATGAATTGGTATTTACAAAGTGGAAATGAAGCAGATGTCGCTATTAGTACAAGAATTCGATTAGCAAGAAATGTGAATGGATTTACATTTGCTTTGAAAAAAGATGGAGAAAGAAAAAAGCTAGAAGATAAAATAAAAGAAGCAATTTTTAGTGTTGGTTATGGATTACAATTTTTGAAATTAAAAGATATGGATGATATTACAAAAATGAGTCTAGTGGAAAAACATTTGATTAGTCCAGATTTTGCTTTAAAGAAAAATGAAATAGGTAGCATATTAATAAATGAAGAAGAAAATATTTGTATTATGATAGGAGAAGAAGACCATTTGAGAATACAAGTATTTAGTAGTGGTTTAGATTTAGAAAATACAATGAATTTGGCAGTTGAATTAGATGAAAAATTAGGAAATTTGTTAGGATACAGTATTAGTAAAAAATATGGATATCTTACTAGTTGCCCAAGTAACGTAGGAACAGGATTAAGAGCTTCTGTTATGTTGCATTTACCAGCTCTTTCTATGACAGGTAATGATAAAAAAATATTAGAATCTCTAAGTGGAATAGGAGTAGTAGTACGAGGAGGTTATGGAGAAAACAGTGAATTAGAAGGGCAAATATATCAAATTTCAAATTATCAAACTTTAGGAATTTCTGAAAAGGATATTGTGCAAAACCTAAAAGTAATTGTAGAACAGGTCATGAAACAGGAAAGACAAGCAAGAAAATTTTTGACAAGAGATGCTATTACATTAGAAGATAAAATTTACCGTAGTTACGGAATTTTGACAAATGCTAGAAAGATTTCGACACAAGAAACGATGAAATTGCTTTCTATGGTAAAATTAGGAACAGACTTAGGAATTTTACCTCAAATGACAGATGCTAAAATGAAAGAATTATATCTGTATACAAAACCAGCTAATTTACAAAAATACAAACAAGAACAATATGAAGTAATAGAACGAGATATCAAAAGAGCAGAAGTAATTAAACAAATCATAGAAAAAAATTAAGGAGGGATGAAAAATGATGTATAAATTTACAAGTAGAGCTAAAAAAGCAATTGAATATGCAAATGAAATAGCTTTAGAATTGGGACATAATTATATTGGAACAGAACACCTTTTATATGGATTGTCTAAAGAAGGAAGTGGAGTCGCTTCTAAGGTGCTAGAAAACCAAGAAGTAACACCAGAAGAAATTGTAAATAAAATGATAGAATTAATAGGAAGAGAAGAAACTATTCAAGAAACTATAGATTTTACACCAAGAACAAAAAGAGTTATAGAAATAGCTTTTATAGAAGCTAGAAAATTAGGATATAATTATATAGGAACAGAACATCTTTTAATTGGAATATTAAGAGAAGGAGATAGTATAGCAGCAAGAATTCTATTAGATTTAAATGTAAATATTCCAAAATTATACAATGAAATAATACGAGTTATTAATGAAGGAGAAGATTTAAAAGGAGAAGAAGAAAACAAAGGAACAAAAGTAAGCGGAAGTTATAATAAGACACCAACTTTAAATCAATTTGGAGAAGATTTAACAAAAAAAGCTCAAGAAGGAAAATTAGATCCTATTATAGGAAGAAAAGAAGAAATAGAAAGAGTAATTCAAATTTTATCAAGAAGAACAAAAAATAATCCATGTTTAATAGGAGAACCAGGTGTTGGTAAAACAGCAGTAGTAGAAGGATTGGCACAAAAGATTGTAACAGGAGATGTACCAGAAATTTTAAAAAATAAAAGAGTAGTTACAGTAGATATTTCTGGAATGGTAGCAGGAGCAAAATATAGAGGAGATTTTGAAGAAAGAATTAAAAAAGCATTAAATGAAGTGAAAAAAGCAGGAGATATTATCCTATTTATTGATGAGATTCATACTATTGTAGGTGCTGGGGCTGCCGAAGGTGCTATTGATGCAGCTAATATTTTAAAACCATTATTAGCAAGAGGAGAAATTCAATTAGTGGGAGCAACAACCTTAAATGAATATCGAAAATATATTGAAAAAGATTCTGCTTTAGAAAGAAGATTTAGTCCTGTTACAGTAAAAGAACCAACAAAGAAAGATACAATTGCTATTTTAAAAGGAATTCGTGATAAATATGAGGCACATCATAATGTGAAAATTACAGATGAAGCAATAGAGGCAGCAGTAGAAATGTCTACAAGATATATTAATGATAGATTTCTTCCTGATAAAGCTATTGATTTAATAGATGAGGCTGCATCATGTGCAAGATTAAAAACTTATACTGAGCCAGATGGTCTAAGAAATTTAGAGGAAGAAATAGAAAATATTGAAAAAGATAAAGAAGAGGCCATTAAAGCTCAAAAATTTGAAAAAGCAGCAACTTTACGTGATAAGGAAAGAGAATTAAAAGCAAAATTTGAAAAAGAACAAACAAAAT
Source organism: uncultured Clostridia bacterium (assembly GCA_944389395.1). GTDB lineage: Bacteria > Bacillota > Clostridia > TANB77 > CAG-508 > CAG-269. The sequence continues at coordinate 37,124 of CALXME010000014.1, forward strand.
GGAAAAACAAAAATACAAAATCTATTACAGATATTACAGAAGAAAACATTGCAGAAGTAATCAGTAGTTGGACAGGAATTCCTGCAAAAAAGATAACAGAAGATGAAAATGAAAAATTAAAAAATTTAGAAAAGAATTTACATGAAAGAGTAGTAGGTCAAGATGAAGCTGTAGAAGCGGTTGCAAAAGCAATTCGTAGAGGTAGAGTAGGATTAAAAGATCCAAAAAGACCAATCGGTTCATTTCTATTTTTGGGACCAACAGGTGTTGGAAAAACAGAATTATCAAAAGCATTGGCAGAATGTTTATTTGGTGATGAAAATGCAATGATAAGAATAGACATGTCTGAATATATGGAACCACATTCTGTATCTAAATTGATTGGTTCTCCTCCAGGATATGTAGGATTTGATGAAGGGGGACAATTAACAGAGAAAATTAGAAGAAAACCTTATGCTGTTATTCTATTTGATGAAATCGAAAAAGCACATCCAGATGTTATGAATATGTTACTTCAAATTTTAGAGGATGGTAGATTAACAGATAGCCAAGGTAGAACTGTTAATTTTAAAAATACAGTTATTATTATGACATCTAATATTGGTGCAAGATTAATTACAGACAAAAAATCTTTAGGATTTTCAAGAGATAATCAAGAAGAAAAAGAAGAATATGAACAGACTAAAAAAGAGGTAATGGAAGCATTAAAAAAGGAATTAAGACCTGAATTTATTAATCGTATTGATGAAATTATAGTGTTCCATAAATTAACAGATAAGGAAATTAGTCAAATTATAGATTTGATGTTAAAAGAAGTGGTAAATAGATTAAAAACACAAAAAATTGAAATTGAATTAGAACCAGAAGTAAAGGAAATGATAGCAAGTAAAGGAATCGATAAGAATTTTGGAGCAAGACCATTACGAAGAACAATTCAAAGTGTTTTAGAGGATAGATTAGCAGAAGAAATTTTGGACGGTAATTTAGAAAAAAATAAATATGCTAAAATAGGATTAGAAAATGGTCAAGTAGTTGTTAAAAAATAAATTGGCAATGGTTCCAGGTTTGGGTTGGCATTGGTTCCGGGTTGGCATTGGTTCGGGGTTGGCATTGGTTCCAGGTATGGATGCCAAATTTTCTTAAAATTTGGCATCCATACCTGGAACCAATGCCAACCCCGAACCAATGCCAATTTTCATAAA
>CALXME010000015.1 GCA_944389395.1 uncultured Clostridia bacterium
TTTCAAGCTCTTTTAAACTTCTTGCTTTTTTGCTAAAAATTTTTAAAAAATTTACTTGTTCGGTACTTCTTCTTTTTAAAGAAGTCCGCTTCGGTTTATTCTCTAAAGGATTTTATTGTTTACTTTTCAATGTGCTTTTTGTTCTGTATGTGCAGAACGATTTTTATTATACAACACCTTTTTTGCTTTGTCAACACTTTTTTGATTTTTTTTCAAAAAGTTTTATTTTATTTTTTTCTATTATATTTTTTGCGTTTTGATATAAGATTTTTATTCTTTTATACTCTAATTTAGATTTTAAATAAAAAATATTCTCTATGATTATTTTTTGTTTAAAATAGAGAATATTTTTTTACTTGTTTTTTATTTTATAGATAATATAATGTTTTCTACTAGTCCATTTGTATCATTATATTCTATTTTCACACTATATTTATCAGAATTGTAGTCATCATTTTTTAAATTTTGCAATAATAAATTAGCTAACTCTTCATTTTTTTTGTCTTTTTCTATAATTATAAGAAATGTTTTTGGTTTTTGTTCTGTATTATTTCCTCTTTTTTCTTCATATTCTGTTATCTTAATTTCACTTAGATTGTCTTTTACTACTTCCATCATTTTTTGTATGCTTTCTATTTCTAGTTCTTCTCCTTGATAAAATTCAAATAATGCATTAAAACGATTTTTTTCAGCTTCTGTAATCATTCCACCTTCAGTTATTTCTGACATTCCTTGTTCTAACAAATCTACATTTATTAACATGTTGCTTACATCTTGTAAAGTTACTGTTTCTTGTATTTTATTTATTTGATTTTGTAAATTTTCTTTGACCACTTGAATGATATTGTTTTTTTCATTTTCGTCTAAATTTTCTAAGTTAATGCTATTTTCTTCATTTAATGTTATTTTATCATCAAAATTGTTTACTATTGTATCTATTTTTTGTACATTAAGTGTGACTTCATTTTTTTCATTATATGCTTTGATTTCCCACTGTGAATCAATTGTTGTGTTTCCTATTTTTACAGTATTTGTTATTTCTATATTGTCTTTTACTTTATCTTTTACTGTTTCTATACCGATATAATTGCTTTCTTCATTCTCATCTGTTGTTAATACTGTATTTAATTTCCAACTATTTGCTTTTTCTTTGTTTTCTTCATATCCTATTTCTATCCAGATTCCATTTTGATTTGTTAATCTGTCTATTTTGAAATTAAATTCATCTGAATTAATTTGTGTTCTTATTGTTTGTCCATTTCTTTCATATACTGTTATTGTTCTTTGTTGTTGACCAATATTACTATTTTTGATTGTTTCTATTACACTAGTTATATATTCAGTAAAGGTTTGTTTAAGTTCTTGCTTTACATTTGTAATTTCTCTTATTTTTGAATCTAATTCATCTAATTTTGCCAATATAATTTCATCTTGTTTAAGTTGTTCTAATATTTGTACATAAATATTATTAAATTCTTCTTTAGTGAATGTAATACTATAACTATTTGCTTTTGTAGAAGAATTATTTATAGTAATACTAGTGTTACTTTGTTTTTTGAATGCTTGTTTATTTGTATTTGAAATCAAAATATTTATATATTTATTCATTAATGTATTTATTTCTTCTTGTGAAAATATATTTTTTAATTGTTTTTCTTCTATTTGTGTAATTTTGTTTATTACTGATAGAATATCAGTTGATTGTTCTTCTTTATATATTTCTTCAACAGGAACAAATTGCTTGATTCCATCTAATCTAATCCATTCATTTGTATCTATATCAAGATATTCTCCTCTTATTAAATTTTCATCTTGTCTTACTAATTTAATATCTTTGTAATTATAATTATTTGCTTTATCTGTTTGTCCATCTATTTTTAATTCTATTGTATTAATCTGATTGTCTTTTTTCTCATTTTCTAATCCTTTATTTGTAATATAATTTATTTGGGCTTGTGTTGTACTTGTATATTTATTTTTATCTAATAAAGTTTTTACTTCTCCCATTTCATTTTGATTTTGTATTTGTGCTATCATGTCAAAGTTTTGAGCTAAATATTTAATAAATAATGTATCATTGCTTTTAAATGCATCTGTTGTTATATATAAATAAGCAAGAATCCCTATTATTACTAATAATACAATAACTATACTTGTTATTATTAAGTTTTTTCTTTTTTTCCTTGGTAACATTATTATATCCCCCTTTTCTTTTTTAATATTATTTTAGTTTTTGGTTAACAACTAATATATTTTATTATTTTCTTTGTTTTACCGCTTCATAAAGGATAATTCCTGTTGAAACTGATGCATTTAATGAAGTTATTTTCCCTTTCATTGGTATTTTTACAAGGAAGTCACAATTTTTTCTAACTTTTTCACTCATTCCTGTTCCTTCATTTCCAATTATAATAGCTAAAGCTCCTCTATAATCTTGTTTATCATAAAAGGTATTTGTATTAATATCTGTTCCACATATCCATACTCCTGCCTTTTTCAATTCTTCCATCGTATTTGAGATATTGGTTACTCTTGCTATTTTCATATATTCTACTGCTCCAGCAGATACTTTACTAACTGTGCTATTTACTGATGCTGCTCTTCTTTTAGGAATGATAATGCCATGTACTCCGGCTGTTTCGGCAGTTCTAATAATAGAACCTAAATTATGTGGGTCTTCAATACCGTCTAGAATAAGAATAAATGGCTCTTCTTGTCTTTTTTTTGCTTCTTCTAATATATCATCTACTTCACAATAAGCAAATGGGGGAACTGTTGCGATTACACCTTGATAGTTTGGTGTTTGCGCCATTTGTTCCATTTGTTTTTTATCTTTTTCTACTAAGATGATTCTTCTTTGTTTTGCAATTGCTATAATTTTATGAATAGAGCCATGTTTTTCCCCTTTTGTAATAAATATTTTGTTGATATCTTTTCCACTTTCTAATAGTTCTAAAACAGCATTTCTTCCTTCTACTTGTCCTTCATCTTTCTTTTCTTTTTCCATAACTTTCCTCTCTTTTTAACTTCTATTATTTTTTATCCAATTTATAATTGCATTTAGAGCTTTTTCTAAATTTTGTATCTGATTAATATCTCTATATTTTTTAGTGAATTCGATTTGCATACAAGCAATATTGGTATTAATTGCTATTTTTTTAGTTAATGTATGTAGTGTATTTGCTTTAAATTTTTTATCAATACCTATATTTTTTATTTCATTTCTTTTTAGTTCTTTTATTAGGTTATTTAATATTTCTGTTTTTCCGTTTAAATTTCGTTTTTCATCTGTTCCTATATCTACATCAAATTGTTCTGTATTTTTTGCTCCATGAATATCTAAAAAAATTTGTATTTGATTTTCATATATTATTTGTAGTACTTTTTCTTTATAATTGTTGTTTTCTATATCATAGCTTGCATCATCTTGATTATTATGTGTTTTATAAATTCCAAAGCATTGTGTTTGTTTTGCTATTTCTATTACCATAGCACCTGTTAATTGATCTTTTCCTTTTATTTTTCCTTCTCTTAATTGTCTTACACTATGTGGTGCTGATATTAAAACAGGTATTTTTCCTTCTATTGTTTTGAAAGATTCTTTTTGTTTATTTTGATATTCATCAAATATTTTATTATATCGTTGTATTCTTTGTTTTAAATTTTCCAATTTTTTTCTTCCCTATTCATCTTCTAATTTTAGTACAGATAAAAATGCTTCTTGTGGTATTTCTACATTTCCTATTTCACGCATTTTTTTCTTTCCTCTTTTTTGTTTTTCTAATAATTTTTTCTTTCTTGTAATATCTCCACCATAGCATTTAGCTAATACATCTTTTCTCATTGCTGAAATCGTTTCTCTTGCAATAATTTGTCCCCCTACTGCTGCTTGAATTGGTATTTTAAATAGTTTTCTTGGGATAACAGTTTTTAATTTTTCTACCATTTTCTTTCCTCTATCATAACTACTATCTTTATGGACAATAAAGCTTAAAGCATCTACAGGTTCTCCATTGATATAGATATCTAATTTTACTAAATTGGATTTTCGATATTCTTTGAATTCATAATCTAAAGAAGCATAACCTTTTGTTTTTGATTTTAGGTTGTCAAAAAAATCATAGATAATTTCATTTAATGGCATTTCATAGATAAGGGTTACTCTATTTTCATCTAGATATTTCATATCAATATATATTCCACGTCTTTTTTGACATAATTCCATAATATTTCCAACATATTCTTTGGGTGTTAATATATTGGCTGTTACAAAAGGTTCTTCTATATAAGAGATTTCTTGTGGTTTTGGTAATTCTTCCGGATTATATAGTTCTAATATTTCTCCGTCTGTTTTGTGTACTTTATAGATAACAGATGGTGCTGTTGTAATTAATCCTAAGTCAAATTCTCTATCTAGTCTTTCTTCTATAATTTCTAAATGTAATAATCCTAAAAATCCACATCGAAATCCAAAACCTAATGCTGTAGATGCTTCTGCTTCAAATTCTAATGCTGCATCATTTAGTTTTAGTTTTTCTAATGCTTCTTTTAAATCTTCATATTGACTTCCATCTATTGGATAAAGTCCACAATATACCATTGGTGTTACTTTTTTATATCCTTTTAAAGGTTCTGATGCTGGATTTGTTTTTAAAGTAATAGTATCTCCTACATGGATATCTGATAGTGTTTTGATACTTGCTGCAATATATCCTACTTCTCCTGCTTTTAATTCTTGTGCTGGCATATAAGAACCTGGTACAAAATACCCTACTTCTGCAACTGTGAAATTTTTATTGGTAGCCATTAAAGTTATTTCATCTCCTACTTTCACTTTTCCGTCCATGACTCTTACATGAGCAACTGCCCCTTTGTAATTGTCATAATAGGAATCAAAAATAAGGCACTTTGTTTTTGCATTTTCATCTCCTTTTGGTGCTGGAATATCTGTTACAATTCTTTCTAATACTTCTTCTACATGAAGTCCTGATTTAGCAGATATACAAGGTGCATCTTGAGCTGGTATTCCAATAATATCTTCTATTTCTTTTTTTACTTCCTCTATTCTTGCGTTTGGAAGATCTATTTTATTTAAAACTGGTAATATTTCTAGATTATTATCAATTGCAAGATATACATTTGCAAGTGTTTGTGCTTCTACTCCTTGACTGGCATCTACTACTAAAATGGCTCCGTCACATGCAGCTAAACTTCTAGATACTTCATAATTGAAGTCTACATGTCCTGGGGTATCTATTAAATTGAAAATATATTCTTGTCCATCTTTTGCTTTATAAATCATTCTAACTGCTTGAGATTTGATGGTAATGCCTCTTTCTTTTTCTATTTCCATATTATCTAACACTTGGCTTTCCATTTCTCTTTTGGATAATACCCCTGTCATTTCAATTAATCTGTCTGCTAATGTGGATTTTCCGTGGTCAATATGTGCGATAATACTAAAATTTCTAATATGTGCTTGTCTATTATTCTCCATGTTTCCTCCATTATTTTATCTAAACTTAGCTTGGCTAATGCTGATTATGCCATTATTTTATCATACTCTTTTTAAAATCTCAATAGTTTTCTAAGGCGTTTGGTAAATTATACACTGTTTCATAACCCATTTCTATTAGTTCTTTTTGTGCCTTTTTACTTCTACTACCAGAACTACAGTAAACAATAATGACTTCTTTTTTATTTTTTAATATTTTTTCTACATTTTCTCTTATTTCATATTCTGGTAAAGAAATAGCTCCATTTAGATGTCCTTCTTTATATTCTTGTGGACTTCTTACATCTAAAAGAATAGCACCTTCTTTTCCTAATTTCTTTAAATCTGCCATTGTAATGTCTGGTTCTTCCATTCCTCTATTATTTTTCTTTTTCATCAACATTCTTATTTTTTTTAGCATTTTACTATCCCTTCTTTTTCTATTTTTTCTTTCTATATTATATGCAAAATTTGTTTTTTGTTGTTTTTTATCCACAACTTTATTATTTATCCACAGTTTTTGTAGTTATCCACATTTTCTTTCCCCTATAAATATTTATATTTCTACAAAATACCTGTGACAAACCTATTACAATTCTATTGCAAAACCAAGCTATTTTCTTCTGTTTTTTCGCTATTTTTAATTGTTTTCTTATATTTTTTTCTATAAATCTGCTTTTTTTGCATTTTTTTATGACATTGCCATTGCAAATTTATTACAATTATGTATTCTTTTCTGTTTTATGTAACTATTTTTATTTTGTTTTATCCACACCTTTCATATGTGGAAACTGTGGATAACTTTGTGAATAACTTAAAATAGTCACTTTGCGTTTATGAGTTATTCACATGGTATATTATTTTTATCCACTTTTATTTTTTGTTTTATTTTGCTATTCTTTATGTGTACTATTTTTATTAGATTTTTGCTCACTTGAGGAATCAGTAAAACCCGGTGCGTAATACGCACCGGGCACTTTTTTATTTTTTATTTGAAAAATATCCAGTAAATAGCTAATATAATTTCTAATATAGTAATAAATGGAAAGCCAATGACAAAAGCTATTTTTTGTGTTTTATGTCTAAAAGTATACATCCCTGCTATGGTACCAATCCCTCCTCCGGATGGCAGTAATAATAAAGAGTGTTTTTTCTGGTATTCTCCATTTTCCTTTTTTTGCTTTTCTTTTATCTAACCACATAATGAAAAATCCAAATAAATTGATTGCTATAAAATATATTATGATATTTTGTGTTGTAAATATTTCTTGAAAGTTAATAGTTTGCATTTTTCTCTCCTTTTTTATCCAAATAAGCTCATTTGATTACTTTGACTCATTCCTTTTAAGCAACCAAATTCTTTTAAAAGTTCTGCTCCTGAATTTCCAATTTTTGCTCTTATTTTTAAATCATCAATAGACATGAATTTTCCATCTTTTCTCGCTTCTACAATTCCTTGAGCAGCTACTGTTCCAAATCCTGGTATACTATTTAATGGTGGTCTTAGTTTGTCCTCTTCTATTTTAAATTTAGTAGAATCTGAAGCATATAAATCTACCGGTAAAAAAGAGAAGCCTCTTTCATACATTTCTAATACAATTTCTAAATCATCATACATATCTAGTTCTGCTTTTGTTGCTTCTTTTTTTTGATTTTTTATTTCAATTTCTTTCATTTTATTTTTTACTTTTTCTTTTCCAAATATCATCCATTGTGCATCAAAGGCTTTTGCTCTAATGGAATAATATGCTGCATAATAAGCTAATGGTATATGTACTTTAAACCATGCTATTCTAAAAGCATTTGTTACATAAGCTGCTGCATGGGCTTTTGGGAACATGTATTTTATTTTTTCACAAGATTTGATATACCAATCTGGTACATCATGTTCTTTCATGATAGCTTTAAATCCTTCCCATTTTTCTGGGTCTTTTAATGCTTTTCCTTTACGTACTGTTTCCATGATTTTGAAGGCTTTATCTGGTGGCAATCCTTTTTTTATTAGATATATCATGATATCATCTCTACAACATATTGCCTCTTGCAGTGTTACTACTCCTTGTTCTATTAATGTTTGTGCATTTCCAAGCCATACGTCTGTTCCGTGTGATAGTCCTGATATTCTTATTAATTCGTCAAATGTAGTTGGATGTGTATCTAAAAGCATTCCTCTTGCAAATTTTGTTCCATATTCTGGTATTCCAAAAGTTCCTACTTTAGAATTGATTTGGTCTGGTGTTACTCCTAAAGCTTCTGTAGAATTAAAAATAGACATTGTTTCCTTATCATCTAAAGGAATATCTTGTGGTGCTATTCCAGTTAAGTCTTGTAACATACGTATTACAGTTGGATCATCGTGCCCTAGTATATCTAATTTTAATAGGTTTCCATCAATAGAGTGATAATCAAAGTGAGTTGTAATAATATCTGAATTCGGGTCATCTGCTGGATGCTGTACAGGTGTAAATTCATAGATTTCTCTTCCCTTAGGTACAACAATGATTCCTCCTGGATGTTGCCCTGTTGTTCTTTTGATTCCTGTACATCCTGTTGCTAATCTTTGCATTTCTGCTTTATTAACTGGAATTCCTCTTTCCTCAAAATACCCTCTTACATATCCAAAAGCTGTTTTTTCTGCGACAGTTCCTACGGTTCCTGCTTTAAAAGTAGTTCCTTTTCCAAAGATAACTTCTGTATATTTATGTGCTTTTGCCTGATATTCTCCCGAAAAGTTAAGGTCTATATCTGGTTCTTTATCTCCATTAAATCCTAAGAAAGTTTCGAATGGAATATCCATTCCATCTTTAATTAATTTTTGTCCACATCTTGGACAATTTTTATCTGGTAAATCATAACCATTTCCTACTCCATAGTCTTCAAATTCTGAATATTTACAATTTCCGCATCTGTAATGCGGTTGCAATGAATTTACTTCTGTAATTCCTGTCATAAATGCTGCAAGAGAAGAACCTACTGAGCCTCTCGAACCTACAATATATCCATCTTCATTGGATTTCCATACTAGTTTTTGTGCAATAATATACATAACAGAATATCCATTACTGATGATAGAATTTAATTCTTTATCTAGTCTTGTTTGTACTATTTCTGGCAATGGCTCGCCATATAATTCATGTGCTTTTTTATAAGCTATATTTTTAATGTCTTCTTCGCAACCTGGTATATGTGGCGGACATTTTTCTGGTGAAATAGGACTAATTTGTTCACACATATCAGCTATTTTATTGGTATTTGTTACAACTACTTCATAAGCTTTTTCTTCTCCTAAATATTGAAATTCTTCTAGCATTTCTTCTGTTGTTCTTAAATATAATGGAGCTTGGTTATCTGCATCTTCATATCCTTGTCCTGCTTCTAGAATACGTCTATAAATTTCGTCTTGTGGGTCCATAAAATGTACATCACATGTTGCTACTACTGGTTTATTTAGTTTTTCTCCGAATGGCTACTATTTTTCTATTAATATCTCTCAAAGCTTCTTCATCACGTACTATTTCATTTCTAATTAGAAATTCATTATTTCCAATTGGCTGTATTTCTAAATAGTCATAGTCATTTGCAATTTCTTCTATTTCTTCATCTGTTTTTCCGAAGTTCTATTGCTTGATAAAGTTCTCCTGCCTCACAGGCACTTCCTAAAATTAATCCTTCTGAATATTTTTGATATAGACTTTTTAAGATTCTTGGCTTTCGATAAAAATAATGTAAATGGGATAATGATACTAATTTGTATAAATTTCTTAATCCTATATAATTTTTAGCTAAAATAATGGCATGATATGTTTTTAACTTTTTATAAGCATCTTTTTTGGATTCTTCTGTACTGCTTACTTCATCAATATCATCTACTTTTTTGGCACCACGTTCTTTTAGCATATCTAACATCACTCGAAAAACTTTTACAGTTGTATCTACATCATCTAAAGCTCTATGAGCTACTTCTACTTTGATTCCCAAATTTTCTGCAATTTTTCCTAATTTGTATTTTTTGTAATCTGGAAATAAATCTTTTGCTAAACTTAAAGTATCTATATAGGTATAGTCAAATTCATATCCTAATACTTTTGCATTTTGTTTTAAAAATCCCATATCAAATGGTGCATTATGTGCGACCAAAACAGAGTCCTTGATAAAGTCTAAAATTTCTGGAAATACTTGCTTGATTGTTTTTGCATCTTTTACCATTTCATCTGTAATATTAGTTACTTCTGTTACTCTTTCTGGAATATGTTTTTCTGGATTAACAAAGCAACTAAATTCATCAATTACTTCTCCATTTTTTACTTTCATAATTCCTACTTCTGTAATTTTTTCTGTTTTAGCTGAAAAACCAGTTGTTTCTAAGTCCAATACACAGTAAGTAGTATCAATATCCTGTCCTTTTGCGTTTGTTACAATTGCATTTTTATCTGGTGCTAAATATGCTTCTACTCCATATATTACTTTCATATCTGGATTATCATATCCTAATAATTTGTGTGCTTCTGGAAAACTTTGTACTACTCCATGGTCTGTAATAGCAATAGATTTCATTCCCCATTTCATGGCTCTTTTTATTAAATCTTTTGCAGATGTCATGGCATCCATTTGACTCATTTGTGTATGCATATGTAATTCTACTCTTTTTACTTCTGCATTATCTTGTCTAGTTTCTTTTTTTACTCCTGCAGACTCTATAATGGTATTTGTCATGATTGTTAACTCATTTGAAAAATTGTCCATTTGTGCATTTCCTGCAATTTTGATTCCTTTTGCATTTTTTATTCTTTTTATTACTTTTTTTGCATTGTCCTTATTTAAAAATGCTTTGCAAGTCATGGTGCTAGTGCCATCATATAAATCAAAACTTAATAGTGTTTTTCCTGATTTTAGTTCTCTGTCTTCCATGAAAATCACTTCGCCATCTAATGAAACTTTTCCATCTTCTGCACCTAAACTTTCTACTGTTACTAGTGGTTCTGTTATATTAATCGAAGTTCCTAATATTAATGGTGTATCTTCTGCTTCTGTTGGTAATTCAGGTAATTCGCTATTACTTTCTAAAATGGTGTTAGAAATTACGGTGATATCTCCTGCATAAGTATCTAAACCTGCTTTTCCTGTAATTTTGATAGCTTTTGCATTTTCTAGCTTTTCCATAATCTGATTTCCTTCTGTCATATCTTTTGCAAAAGATTTACAGGTTATTGTTCCTGTTCCATCATATAAATCTATGATTAACATTCCTTTTCCAGATTTGGTTTCTCTTATTTCTTTTGTAACTATTCTTCCTTCTAAAGTTACTTTTCCATCATTAGCAGAAATATCTTTTATTTTCATCTTTTTTTCTTTGGCTTTGGATGGTTTTCCCATAATATATTGTTCTACTATTTCTTGTTCTATTTCTGGATAACCTTGTATTTCTTGTTCTTCTGGAATATATCCTTCTATTTCTTTTGGTATTTGATAGTCTGGGTCTTGGAAGTCTGGTACTTCTTGAAGTTGTTCTTTTTGTATTTGCTCTTGTTTTTGCCTTTCTTCTATATCACTAATGATTTTGTTCTGTTCTTTTTGGATTCTTTCTTCTATTTCTTTTAATTCTTTGTTAGTTACTACTTCTTTTATCTCCACATGATAAGGTATTCCATACAAGTTTTGAAGCATTTTTTCTAGTTCTTTATCTGTTTTCCTTGCTTTTAAAAATTCTGCTCCTCTTATATGCATTTTTACTAAAATGGTATTTTCTCGTATTTCAATATCACTTTTTAATAAAAGCATTGGTCTTGTTAATGGATGTTTATGTGCCATGTAAGCAATAATATTTGTCCATTCTTCTTGAATTGGTTTTGGTTCTACTGATTCATGATAGTGAATTTTAATGTCTACTTGTTCAAACTTAAATCTTTCTTTTAAGAATTTTTCAAAATACCAAATTTCTTTTATTTCTATATATTCATCAAATTCCATTTCTACCTGTAAGGTATTCGTTTTTTTGACGACATTTAATGCTTTGATATTAGCATATTGAATATTGGTTTTGGTTTTATAATCACTAAATATTTCTCCTACTTTTTTTATTTTTATAGACATCCTTTTTCTCTCCTTTTGTTCTTTGAAATTGTATCATATTTTGATAATTTAGGAAAGAGATATATGATACATTTTAAATACATAAAAAGTCTTTTTTACAAGACTTTTTTCTAAAATATTCTAATTATATCTTGATATGTCACATAAATAGCTAAAGCCATAATACAAGATAATCCTATTAATTGTATATTAATTTCTGTTTTTTCTTTTAAAGGTTTTCTTCTAATTGCTTCAATGATTAAAATTAATATTTTTCCACCATCTAAAGCTGGAATTGGTAATAAATTCGTAACACCTAGAGATAATGATATTAGAGCTAATAAGTAAATAAAATCTTCCCATCCATTTGTTTTTGCTACTGCTTCTGAAATCCCAACAGGTCCTACCATTTGGTCTATTCCTACTCTTCCTGTTGCTAATTGCTTTAGATTGTCTACAATAGATAATGCAAATTCTTTAGTTTCTATTCCTCCATTGATACATCTATTGATAAAATTATCTGGTGCTTGTTTAAAGTTTACACCTAAATAATAGTTAGAAATATAGTCTGGCTTTAATTCTATTTCTACTTCTTGGTTTTCTCTTTTTACTTTTAATAAAATAGTATTAACCCCTTCTTGATGAATTAATTCTAAAGCTTTTTGTCTATCTTGCTCGATTTCTTGATGATTAATTTCTAGAATTTCGTCATTTACTTGTATCCCCTGCTTTTCGCTACTGCTATTAGGAGTTAATGCAACTATTTTGCACTTTTCATCTAAATACATTCCTGTAGCTTTTGTTTTGATTTCTGTTAAATTAGTTTTATATTCAATGATTTCTCCATTTCTTTCCACTTTTATTTTTCTCTGTGTATTTTCTTTTATATTTTGTGTTATCTTCTCTAAATCGTATTTACTATTTATTTTGGTATCATCTACTTGGATAATTTTATCTCCTTTTTGTATCCCAATAGTTTGTGCCACATAATCATTTAATACAGTTTCTACTTCATTTGATATATATGGTCCCATAGAAGTCATTAAAATAAAATATACTACTAGTCCAAATATAATATTGACAAAAGCTCCGGCTGCACAAATGGCTATTCTTTTAGGAATACTTGCTTTACAAAAAGACCTTTCATCTTCTGATGTGGAATCTTCTCCTTCCATACTGACAAATCCACCGTAATGGCAATAACCTTAATGCATATTTTGTTTCTTTTCCTTGTTTTCTCCATATAATAGGTCCAAACCCTATTGCAAATTCGTTTACTTTTACATGGCTTAATTTGGCTACTAAGAAGTGACCTGTTTCATGAATAAGAATAAGAAAACCTAATACAAATATAATTTTGATTGCCGCAATAAAAAATGATAACAATTTCTATCCTCCTTTAGTTGCAAGTTGCCAAAAAGAATGTCCCCTTTGGCAGATTATAACATTGTAAATAACGCATATGCAAATGGTGCTAAAAATATTAAGCTATCAATTCTATCTAGCATTCCTCCATGACCTGGTATTAAATTGCTAAAGTCTTTTATTTCCACAAATCGTTTAATACTAGATGCTGCAAAATCTCCTATTTGTCCTACTAAACTTAAGATGATTCCAATTCCAGTAATGAATATATAAGAATATTCCATTCCAAAATAGGTATTTGCAAAATAAGTATAGATTAGCATCATGATAATTGCTCCTATGGTTCCTCCTATACATCCTTCAATAGATTTTTTAGGACTTACCTTACTAAATTTATGTTTTCCAAAATGTTTTCCTATAAAATAAGCAAAAATGTCGGTTCCCCAAGCTGCAAATATAGCATACCATATTAATATTTTTCCATTTGGCATTCCATCAATAAATGCTACAAACATGGTGAAAAATACGACATAGAAAATTCCGATAAATGTATATGCAATATCTTTAAAACTAGTTTTCATATCTGTTGCAATAACTTGTGCAAATAGTATAATTAAAATGGTCGGAATACCTAGTGTTACTACCATATTTAAATATTCTTGTGGAATAATATGAATAAATGCAATACTAACACAACTTACATATCCTACCCATCTTACCGGATTTGCTACTTTTCCAATAGCATTAAAATATTCATTCATCCCTAAAATGGCAATAATCGCTAATGCAATATCTACTATATATTTATTTCCTATTAATAAAATTATTAGGACTAATGGAAATCCTAATAATCCTGATGTAATTCTTTTCCAATCCATTTTACCTTTTATTAAAAATATATGCTAAAAATAGTTTTCTATTCTTAGCATTATTTTTAATTACCTCCTATCTTAGCTTCCATAATTTCTTTTTCTTTTTTCATATTCTAAAATTGCATTATCTAAGTCTTCTTCTTGAAAATCAGGCCAATATTTTTTGATAAATAATAACTCAGAATAGGCACTTTGCCATATTAAAAATCCACTTAATCTTAGTTCCCCACTTGTTCTAATAATTAAGTCTGGTTCTGGTTGTCCCTTGGTATATAAATGGTTTTCGATTATTTTTTCATCAATTTCTTCTGGTGAGATTTGATTTTCTTTTACTTCTTGTGCTATTTTTTTCATTGCTTTTACAATTTCATCTTTTCCACCATAATTAATAGCAATATTAAAATGTACTCCTGTATTATCTTTTGTCCTTTCCATACATTTTTGAATGCTTTTTTGCATTCCTTCTGATAAGGCAGATAGAGCTCCTATTACATTTACTTTTACATTTTCGCTATCTGCTCTTTTGGTATAATCATCCAAATACATTTGTAATAGTTTCATCAATCCTTTTACTTCTTCTTCACTTCTTTTCCAGTTTTCTGTTGAAAAAGCAAATACAGTAATATATTTTAGTCCTATTTTATTGGCATATCTTACTATTTTTTCTAATGTTTTTGCTCCTTCTGTATGTCCGAAAATAGCTGGTTTTCCTCTTTGCTTTGCCCATCTTCTGTTTCCATCCATAATAATACCAATATGTTTTGGCATTGTTTCTTGTTTGAACTCCATTTTTCTATCCTTTCTATTTTATTTATTTCTATTTTGAATATATAAAGCTATTTCTCTTAGAAGCTCTGCTTTTTCTCCATAGCCTTCTAGTTCTTTTATTGCTTCTTTTGTCGTTTTGCGTAAAATTTCTTTTGCTTTTTCTAGTCCATATTGAGATACATAAGTACATTTTCCTAATTTTTTATCATTTCCAACAGGTTTGCCTAATATTTTTTCATCTCCCTCTTCTGAAAGGATATCATCTTTTATTTGAAATGCTAAACCTATTTTTTCTGCATAATTGGTCAATTTTTGGACCTGTTCTTCTGGAGCCTCTGCTAAGATAGCTCCCATTCTTACACTTAGTTTTAAGAAAGCTCCTGTTTTGTTTTGATGAATATATTTTAGTTCTTCTGCTGAAATATTTTTTCCTTCTTTTTGTGTATCTACATATTGTCCTGCTAACATCTTTTGAGTTGCCTGTGCAAATTCTTGTAAAATTCTTATTTTTTTTGGTATTTTATCTAACTTTGTATTTATCAAATCTTGACTAATTATTTCATATGGCTTATTTTGTAAAGCATCTCCCGCTAAAATAGCTGTTGCCTCATTGAATTGTTTATGGTTTGTTGGTTTTCCATGTCTAAAATCATCATTATCAATTCCTGGTAAATCATCATGAATTAATGAGGAATTATGTACCATTTCAATTGCAACTGCATAAGGCATACATTCTTCAATGGTTTTTTTAAATAATTGATAGGTAGCTATTACTAAAATCGGTCTTAGTCTTTTTCCACCTGCCATTACACTATATTCCATTGCTTGATACAACTGTTTTTCTGGGCAATCTGCTTTTGTAATATATTTTTCTAATTCTTGATTTACTATTTGTTGATATTTTTTTAGTTCTTGTTTAAATTCCATTAGCCAAATCCCCTTTTTAGATGAAATGATTTTATACAGACATTACTTCTTTTTCTTTTGCTTCTAAAATTTTGTCTATTTCTTCGATATTTTTGTCTGTTATTTTTTGAATTTCTATTTCTGCTTGTTTTAGTTCATCTTCTGTTATATTTCCTTCTTTTTGCTCTGCTTTTGCTTCTTCCATTCCATCTCTTCTTGCTGCACGTACACCTACTTTTGCTTCTTCTGCCATTTTCTTAACATCTTTTACAATTTCTTTTCTTCTTTCTTCATTTAATTCAGGGAAAGCTAGTCTTATGACTTTTCCATCATTATTTGGATTAATTCCTATTTCTGATGCTAAAATAGCTTTTTCAATTTCTTTTAAAATACTCATATCCCATGGTTGAATTACAATTAATCTTGCTTCTGGAACTGAAATTCCAGCTACTTGATTAATTGGTGTTGGTGTACCATAATAATCTATTTTTATTTTGTTTAAAATTGCTGGGTTTGCTCTTCCAGCTCTTATTTCTGCTAATCTACTTGCATAGTTGTTAATTGCTTTTTCCATTTTTTCTTTTATATTTGTAAAATCCATTGTTTTTCTTCCTTTCTTTTTTTTAATTTTTAACTTACTATTGTTCCTATTTTTTCTCCTTTTACTGCTTTTACAATATTTTCTGGGTCTGATATTCCAAATACTAATAATGGAATATTATTATCTCTACACATTGCTGTTGCAGTAGAATCCATTACTTTTAAATCTTTGTTTAATACATCTAAATATGAAATTTCTTCAAATCGAATTGCATCTGGCTGTATTTTTGGATCTGCTGAATATACAGCATCTATTGCTTTTCCTAACAAAATGATATCTGCTTTTATTTCTGTCGCACGTAATACCGCTGCTGTATCTGTTGTAAAATAAGGATGCCCTGTACCACATGCAAAAATAACAACTCTTCCTCTATTTAAATGTTTTTCTGCTTTTCTTTGGATAAATGGTTCTGCAATTTCTCTCATTTCTATTGCTGTTTGTACTCTAGAATGTATTCCTCTTGCCTCTAAGGCATCTTGCAAAGCTAATCCATTCATTGCTGTTGCTAACATTCCCATATAGTCTGCTGTTGTTCTTTCCATTTGATGCCCATTTCTTCCTCTCCAGAAGTTTCCTCCTCCTACTACGATTGCTACTTGTACCCCCATTTCTACGATTTCTTTTATTTTATCACAGATGTTTCCTACTGTTTTGGCATCTACTCCTGTCTTTTGTTCTCCTGCTAATGCTTCTCCGCTTAGTTTTAATAATACTCTTTTATACTTTACTCCTGACAAGTTTTTCACTCTCCTTATTTGTTTTTCATGCTTATTTTATCATAGATTTCGAAAAAATACAGTATTTTTTTATATTTTCTTTATTTTTTTGTGTGATATGGTTACAATTCATAGCTATTTTTATGATATTAGAAAACCTGATATATAGATATTTTTAATCAAAACATATCTGGGGCGTAACGAACCGGGTCTTGATTTTCAAATATCTATAGAGCAGGTTTTTTTAATTATTAACTATTTGCTGTGAATTGTAACATGATATGCTATCTTTTTTTGAAAAACTTTAAAATTTTAATATCTTATATACTATTTCAATAATTTGCCGTGAAGTTTATTTGAATCACAAACAAATCCCCTTGTATTTCAATAGACAACTTTCCACCTTGCAAAGCGACTAAATCCTTACTAATAGATAAACCTAATCCGCTTCCAGAAGTGCTTCTTGATTTATCTCCTCTCACAAAACGTTCCATCAATTCTTCTGGTGAAATATTTAATTTTTCTTTTGAAATATTTTTTATTGTAAATACGATTTCTTGATTTTTCTTCTCTAATTCTACATATACTCTTGTATTTTCTAAAGAATATTTCACTACATTTTGATATAAATTTTCAAATACTCTCCACATTTTTTTACCATCTAATGGTATTATTACATTTTCTTCTGGTAAATTACTAATTAACTCTAATTTTCTTTGTTCTAATTTTTCTGCAAATTCTCCATTTGCTTGTAAGATTATTTCTTTAAAGTCTAATTTTTCTAAATGAACAGTTTCATTTCCAGAAGAAATCTTGGAGGCTTCTATTAAGTCTTCTGTCAAATTTTTTAATTTTTTTGTTTTTTCATCTAATATATGAATATATTTTTTGGCATTTTCATTTTCTATTTTTTCTTTTTTTAATAAATCTGTATAATTTATAATAGATGTTAAAGGAGTTTTTAAATCATGAGATACATTTGTGATTAAATCTGTTTTTAATCTTTCTGATTTTAGTTTTTCTTCTATTGATGTTTGTACTTTATATTGTAAAGCATTGATATTATCTACTAATGGTTTTAACCATTTATTTTGTGTTTTTATTTTTATTTCATTATCTTGTTTCATATTTTCTTGTAGTTTTTTAGTAATCTCTATAATTTCTATTTTTTGTCTTAATTGATTTAAACATATTAGAGTATATATTAGTATCCAAGTTATATCTTCCCATTTTCCTATTGTGTTTCCAAATTGTCCTATTAAGTAGTATGTTATGATACAAGAAATAATATATATTAGGATAATAGGAAATAATTTTTTCATATTTTCCATTATTTTAGTTGTTATTATCCAGTTAGTATATTGTTTATTTTTTATTCTTTTTACAATTCCAATATATATTTTGGTTACTGTTATATATGACATGATATATATGAACCATTTTACTTCATTTTCTAACATATTTAAGAAATAGCTTTCTCCTGTTATCATTCTTATTCCATTTATTCCTATCAAAGCTAATATTACTATTATTTCTTCTAAAGATAATTGTTCTATCCATTTCGTTTTTGTTTTTTCTGATATTTGTCTTGTGATAGAAATTATGGCAAGTATGGCAATGATTCCAGCTATTGTAATAATAGCTAATCTTTGTGGAATGTGATAACTAAAATCTTCGTAATTTTCTTTCCTTCTTTTGATATAATCATCACTTGTGAAACTATCTATTCTAATATAGACATCTAATTTTTGAAATTTACTTTGATCTGCATGAAACTGAAATCTTTCTAAATATTCTTGATTAGTTTCTGCTTGGCTATTTAGTTTACAAATATAATATCTTTGACTATTTTTAAAATTTGTCATTAATTCTTTTAGTTCTTGTTCATCATTTGTTATATTACTAATTAACATGGTTTCTCCATTTGTTTTTTGAATATCTAAAATATATTCTGTATTGGTGTTAATTCTTCGAAGAATTAGGAATCTTTCCTGATCGTACTTATCTAGTTCAATACCTCTATCCACACAATTTTCTATTGTTTTAATCTGCTCTAAAAAAATTGTTCCAAAGCTTCTTGTTTTGGTGAAATCTTTTTCTTGAAAAGGTTCTAATCCATAGTTCTGAATAATTGGCAAAATCTTATAATATCCTGTTGCTAAAAAAATGGTGACACTAATAAATAATATTATTTTTTTCCAAAATAACTTGTCTAATTTCACTTTATTTAATTTCCTTTCTCTATTTTATATCCCAATCCCCATACAGCCTTTAAATATTTTGGTGCTTTTGGATTTATTTCTATTTTATCTCTAATATGGCAAATATGAACTACTACCTTTTTTTCATAACCATCAAAAGGTTCTTCCCATACATTTTCATAAATTTGTTTAATCGAAAAAACTTGTCCCTTATTGCTAGCTAAAAAATATAATACTTTATATTCCATTGGTGTTAGTTTAACAAGTTCTCCATCTACCTTTACTTCTTTTGTTTTATCATTGATTTCTAATCCATCTATTTTAATTCCATCTTGGGAAAAATTATTTTCCAACCTACAATACCTTCTTAAATTTGCTTTTACTCTTGCAATTAATTCTAATGGTTCAAAAGGTTTTTCTATATAGTCATCTGCACCTGCATTTAGACCTGTTATTTTATCTAAACTTTCTGTTTTTGCTGAAACAAATATAATAGGAATACTACTTATTTTTCTAATTTTTCTAGCTAATGTAATTCCATCTATATCAGGCATCATTACATCTAATAAGGCTAATTTTATATCTTGCTTTTGTATGATTTCCATTGCATTTTTACTTTCTAGACATATGGTTACTTGATATCCTTCTTCTTCTAAATAAATTTGTATTGCTTCAGCAATTTCTTTTTCATCTTCAACCACTAAAATATGTTCCATTTAAAGAACCTCCCCTTTTGCTTATTATAACATCCTTTATTTTCTTTAGAAAGTTACCTGATAAATTTGTACAGCATTCATATTTTGAAGCCATTGCAAATTTAATTTTTCTTTCCATTTTTCTATTTCTTTTTCTTCTCCTATTAAAATAAATTCTTGTTTTTGCCTTTTTATTTCTTCTAATATATCATTTCCTGTTTCTCCTTCTAATATAATAGATTTGTCTGTTAATGTAAATAGATAAATATCGTCTAAAAATCTATTATTTTGTGGATTAAAAAGATATACTATTGGTTTATTTTCTGTTTCTATTTTTTGCACAATAGTTTTATATTGTGTATATGTAAAATCTGGTTTTATTTTTGTTATATTTGGACTATATAATAAAATTGCATATAAAAATATTATAATAAATAGTGTTTCTTTTTCTTTTCTTCCTTTTTTTATAATTTTTTTAGTTATATAAAGTATGCTTATAATAATACTACTGTAAATTGGCATGATATATCTTACTTCTATGTAAGGTGCTTTTGGGATTACGATGCAAAAATATAAGATAATTGGTATTATTAGTAAATATATTGCTTTTTCGTTTTTTGTTTCTTTTCCCTTATTTTTTTTGTATAAAAATATTAAAATAATAATAAACGGAATTGCTAAATAATGAAATATTTCTTTGTTTATGATTTGCAAATATCCTGTTATTTGTATTAGTAAATTTTGATGTTCGGTTTGTCCAATTCCACGATAACTAAAAAAGATATGTTGTATTATATAAGGAAAAATACATAAATATAGGATACCTGTTGCTATGACAGTAATTTGGTAATTTTTTAGTTGTTTATAATCTTTTTTCTTCCAGCAGTTTAAACTATATACAAGATAAATTCCTAACCCATATAGTAATACATAATAATGTGTTAAACCTCCGAATAAAAGACTGAAACTAATTATGATATAATCTTTTATTTTCACAGTTGGTTTATTCCATATTCTTACATGTACAAATGTTATGACTAATGTCATTAAATTTGCTAGTTCGTACATTCTAATATAAGTACTACTATTCAAAGAAATTAAGCTAAATCCATTGATGACACAAGCTAAAATACCATAAATTGGGTTTTTTAAGATGATTTTACTAATTTTATAGATTAAAAAATTGGAAACTGTAAAGAAAATGATATTTAATATAATTCCTGTCCATTTTGTAAAATTATCTATGGTAAAGCTAGCAACCATTCTTAATAAAAAGTAGTAGAGCGGTGGATGTACATCATTTTTTTGATTTTCATAAACAGGGAGCCAATTGTTTTTTTCTTCTTGATTTACTTCTAAATAATCTAAATAATATTGCTTTGTATGCCAAGTGTTTGAAAAATCAAGATTATCTGTTATATTTAATCTTTCATAGTTCATTAATCCATAAGAATATGCTTCATCCATATGAAAATATGTTTTTTCATTTCCCATATATATGCGGATGCTAATTTGTAAAATAGTGATAATTATTAAAATCACTAGTATGGTTTTTTTCCTGCTCATCTTTGTTCTCCTTTGCCTGATTTGTATGTTTATTTCCATTTATTTGGTCGATTAAGTAAGTTGGTCTATATTTAGTTTCTTGAAATACCCTTCCTAAATATTCTCCTAAGATGCTAATAAATATCATTTGTATGCTACTTAAAAATAGAATACCTAAGAAAAGTAAGTTTATTCCTGATATTATTTTGCCTGTTAAGCTAAATAATCCTAATATAACCGCATATAAAATACTAAAACAAATAAATGCTACACTCATATAACTAATCCATTTTAAAGGAGCAGTAGAAAGAGATGTAATTCCATCTATTGCTAATTGTATTAATTTACTATAATTCCATTTTGTTTTTCCTGCTATTCTTTTATCTCTTTCAAATAAAATTTCTTTTTTATGATATCCAATCCAATTAAATAAACTTTTACTACATCTGCTTTGTTCTCTCATTTGACAAATCGCTATGACACATCTTTTATCTAATAATCTAAAATCTCCAGTATCTTTTTGAATAGGTATTTTACTTATTTTTTCTAATATTTGATAATATATTTTAGATGTTGTCTTTTTTAACCAAGTTTCTCCTTCTCTGCTTATTCTTTTTGCATAAATATCATCATATCCTTTTTCCCATTCTTGAATAAGTTTTTCTATTAATTCAGGCGGATCTTGTAAATCTGCATCCATAATAATGACCGCGTCTGAGTCTTTTGCATAATCCAATCCTGCAAGCATCGCTATCTCTTTTCCATAATTTCTAGATAAACTAATATATTCAAATCTTTTATCTATTTTTCTACAGTTTTGTATTATTTCTAAGCTTCTATCTTTGCTTCCATCATTAATTAATAAGACATTAAATTGATAGTTTTTTATTTTTGAAATGGTATTGATAATTCTATTTTGTAAAAATGGTATGGTTTCTTCTTCATTATATATTGGTATGACAATACTGATTTTTTTCATGATTCCTTCTCCTTTATTTTTTTCTTATCTTAGCATATATATCTTAAGATACAATGTCGAAAAAAGTAAAGATTTAGTAAAGAAAAAAGATGTAAACAAATTTACATCTTCCATCCTCTTCCCTCTGTTTTAACATATTGATTACATTGTTTTAGAATTTCGTTCATTTTTTCTTCTGAAAAAGGTATTACTGCAATTCCTTCTATTCTTTTGTATTGTTGTATTACATACTTTTTAGCATTATGTTTCCCTAAATATTTTGCTATTTTTACACAATTTTCTGTATCTACATATTTAGGGTATACAGTTGTTCTAAATTCATATTCAGGTATATTTTGTATGATAAAATCTATGCTATTTTTTATATTCTTTATTTTTATGTTCCTTTGTGTAATTTCATCATAATTTTCCAAATCGTTTTTGATATCCATTCCAATATAAGAAATTTTGTCTTTATTTTTTTCTAGCATATCTGTTTCATATCCATTGGTATGTAATCCTACTTTGAATCCGTTTTTATATAGTAAATCCACTATTTCTTGAAATTGTGAATCCATTGTACATTCTCCTCCTGAAAGGATAATATGTGAAATAAATGGTTTTCTTTCTAATAATTTAGGAAATACTTCTTTTTTAAAATCAATTTCTTGTGCTTTTTTAATATCTTTATTTTGACAATATTCACAGTCAAAGTTGCATCTATCAAAGAATAAAGTCGTACATACCTTTCCTGGATAATCTAACATACTAGACCATATTACTGATTTTAACATATTTTTCTCCTTATTTACCAGTTGCAAATTGTGCTAGTTCTTCTACTTCTCCTGCTTTTATTGCTCCATTTACTTCCAATGCTGGTACTTGATAAATATCATTTTCTATTAATTTTGCTCTTGCTTTAAAATCTTCTTCTATATTTACTTCTTCATAATCTATTGCTCCTTCTTGAAAAATCCCTTTTAATGCTTGACATCTTGGACATGTTGTTGTTGTATATATTTTTACCATTTTTTATTCCTCCTTTTTTTGGCATTGGTTCCTGGTTTGAATGCCAACTTTTTGGCATTGGTTCCTGGTTTGAATGCCAATTTTTTGGCATTGGTTCCAGGTTTAGCTGCCAACTTTTTCTCTTTTTCTATCTTCTAGTTCTGCTCTTTTTCCAGAGTTGAATTTATCAATAAATACATAATATCCTGTAATTCTTGTTACTCCTCTTACATTTTCACTTCCACATTTTGGACATTTATCTAATAATCCGTTATGTCTTGTGTTGCAATCTTTGCATAATGTGTATTCTGGTGATAATACCCATTGTACACATTTTGTTTTCTCCCATGTTGTTTTTACTAATTCATAAATTGCTTTTGGATCTGGTTCATTTTCTCCACCCCAAATATGTATCATACTACCTGCTTCTACTAAGTTATGGAATTTAGATTGTTTCATTAATCTTGTGATATAATCCACATCACTATCTGTTGCAAAGTGTACAGAGTTTGTATAATAAATACCAAATTCGTTTTTCTTAACAAATGCTTTATCTCCATATTTTTTGACATCTAATTTTGCAAATCTTCCTGCTGTGGATTCTGCTGGTGTTTCTTCTAATTTCATATTTATTCCGTATTTTGCAGATAATTTTTTGGTTTCATGATACATATAAGAGATAATTTGTAAACCTAAAGAATATGCTTCGTCAGTTTCATGCATTTCTTTCCCGATTAAATTGTAAACACATTCATTTAAACCGACTATTCCTATTAAGTAAGATATATTTTTTAATCTTACATAAGGTTCTCCATCCATTCCTTTGGTATAAAAACTTAATGGTGAATTTTCTAAATTTGCTAGTTTCCACACATAGTCTTGTCTAATAATATGAGCTCTTGCAGCTTTATCCATACATTTAGATAATTCTTCATAAAAAGTATTCATATCTTTATCTGATTTTAGTGCCATTCTTGGTAAGTTAATAGATACATTTTGTCCTCCTACAAATCTTAATTCTTCTGGTGTGTCAATTAATTTTTTATCTTCTTCTGTGAAGTCAATTTTTAGTCTACAACATTGTGATACTGAAAATGCATTTCTATCAAAAATAAAGTAAGGACATCCTGTTTTGCTAGAAGATTCACAAGCTAGCATTAGTAATTGTTTTGCTACTGGATCTGTAAATGATTCACCATTAATATGTAAATTGATTTTTGGGAATGCAAATGGCATTCCGTCTGCATCACCTTCTCCTATTACTTCTAAGATGGCTTTTGTAAATAATGCAGATTCTTTTGCAAAATCTTCATACCTTACTAAATGATATCCTGTTTCTTCTGCATATTTTTTTGCTTCTTCTTGGGTATCAAAATAAAATATATTTTCAAGATAATCTTTCACCATATATTTTCCTCTTGCACCCATTGCTAAAACTTTTTTGTAATGTTCTGGTATAGATAAATATACATTAAAATCTGTAAAAGCAACTTGTCCTCCTCTTGCTCCCGCTAGTTGAGATAGGTCAAAGATTAATGTTTGTGCTAATTGTTTTATTTCTTTATAATTCATATTTGTTAAAAGTGGTGCAAAAAATATATTTAATGCTTCCCATCCAATTGCTCCTGCAAATTGACTTTGTAAAAATTGGGTTATAGAACAAATATGTCTTGCCAATACATTAGCACTATTTGCTGGTTTTGAATTAGAAGGTATTGTTGGGATATTTTTTATTCCATTTTTCTTAATATATTCTGGTGAATGACCTGAACAATAAAAACGGTCTATCATTCCTAAATCATGTATATGTATTTCACCATTTAAATGTGATTCCGAAATATCAGCAGGGAATATTTCTCTTAATGCATATTCTTTTAAAATTCTATCTGCTAATGTTAAATTAATTGATTCTGGGTTATGTGCTGTGTTTCCGTTTTCTTTATTTGCATTTTCTATAATTTCTGTTACATTATAAAATGGAATATTTACTTCTGAATTTGATTTTAAAACTTTGTTTAACCCTCTTTCAAATAATTCATTATTTACTAACGATCTTATTAAAGAAGTATCTACTGTTTTCATTTCTGCTTTTTGCAATTTTTCTGTTACTGATTTTGCTACTTCTTTTGCAAGACTCTCCTCACAATTTGCTTCTTTTACTAAAGCTTCTACAATTTTTGTTTCATCATACTCTTGTCTTTCTGCTTTATCTGCTGAGTCTACCATTAAAGCGAAATCAAGAGAATTTGTTTTTTTGCTAAATTTGACAACGTTTAACATATTTCTTCCCCCTTTTTTATTGTTGATTTGATTATATATCAATTTTTCTTTTTTTCTGTTGCAATTGCAACTAATTATTTTTTTTATTCTGTTTTGCTTGTGGTTCTAAGTATTATTTTTTATATTACATTTATATTACAAATCTGCTAAGGGAAACGTACTTTTTTGGCTGATTTTATGTTATGTGTTATCATTTATTTAAAAAGTTGATATATTAATATTTATAGACAAAGACCCGGATTGTTACGCCCCAGATATGGTTTTGTCACAAATATTAATATATCAACTTTTTTATGATAAAATTATAAATCTGCCAAAAAGGAACGTCCCCTTTGACAGATTGTTATTATTTTAATTGTTTCATTACTTCTTCTGCAAAATTTTCTTCTTTTTTCTCTATTCCTTCTCCTTTTTCAAATCTTGCAAATTCTACTACTTCTGCATCTTTTTCTTTTAATAATTGTGATACTTTGATGTCTGGATTTTTTACAAATGCTTGATCTACTAAACAAATTTCACTGAAAAATTTTCCAATTCTACCTTGTACTATTTTTTCTGCAATTGCTTCTGGTTTTCCTTCATTCATTGTTTGTGCTTTTAGAATTTCTTTTTCTTTTTCTACTCTTTCTGCTGGAACAGATTGTTCATTTAAGTATTCTGGTCTTGCTGCAGCAATTTGCATACATATATCTTTTGCAACTTCTTTATCTCCTTTTACCATGTTTACTAAAACTGCTATTTTTCCATCTCCATGGATGTATTTTTCTACTAATCCATTTGATTCAAATCTTGCAAATCTTCTAATGTTCATATTTTCTCCAATTGTTGCAATTTTTCCAATTAATACTTCATTTATTGTTTTTCCAGGTTCAAATGTAGCTTCTTCTGCTAGTAATGTTTCTACATCTTTTGGATTTGTTTTAGCAACTTGT
Source organism: uncultured Clostridia bacterium (assembly GCA_944389395.1). Taxonomy (GTDB): domain Bacteria; phylum Bacillota; class Clostridia; order TANB77; family CAG-508; genus CAG-269. Next base: position 26,411 of record CALXME010000015.1, read on the forward strand.
TTTGCAACATTCATTACAAATGTTTTAAATTCTTCATTTTTAGCAACGAAGTCTGTTTCTGCATTAACTTCTACAATAGCTCCTACTTTTCCATCTTCTGATACATAAGCTTCTACTAAACCTTCAGCAGCTATTCTTCCAGATTTTTTAGCAGCTTTTGCAATTCCTCTTTCACGTAATAATTCTGCTGCTTTTTCTAAGTCACCATCTGTTTCTGTTAATACTTTTTTGCAGTCCATCATTCCTGCACCTGTTTTTTCTCTTAATTCTTTTACTAAACTTGCTGTTACCATTGTTTTTCCTCCCTTTTTATTATATTAAAAAGAATAGAGCAGAAAAGCTCTACTCTTCTTTAAAATCTTTTTATTATTCTTCTACTTTTTCTTCTTCGTTTTCTTGTGCTACAACTTCTTCTATACTAGTTGCTTCTTCTTCATTTTGGTTTACTTCTTCTTCCATTTCTGGTTCAAAGCTTTCTCCTTGTTTTCCTTCAATAACTGCATTTGCCATTACATCTGCAATTAATTTTACAGCTCTAATAGCATCATCATTTCCTGGAATTGGATAGTCTACTTCTTCTGGATTGCAGTTTGTATCTACTAAACCAACTATTGGAATATTTAGTTTTTTAGCTTCTAATATTGCTATTCTTTCTTTTTTTGGATCTACCAAAAAGATTACTCCTGGCAATTTGTCCATTTCTTTAATTCCACCAAGGTTTCTTTCTAGTTTTTCCATTTCTTTTCTTAATAGAATAACTTCTTTTTTTGGTAATACATCAAATGTACCATCTTGTTCCATTGTTTCTAAGTCTTTTAATCTTTGTACTCTTGCACGAATTGTTTCAAAGTTTGTTAACATTCCACCTAACCATCTTTGGTCAACATAGAACATTCCACATTTTAATGCTGCTTCTTTCATACATTCTTGTGCTTGTTTTTTAGTACCTACAAATAGTACTGTTTTTCCTTCTTCTGCTTGTTCTTTCATGAATGCATAAGCTTCATCTAATTTTTTTGATGTTTTTTGTAAATCGATAATGTGAATTCCATTTCTGGCTTGGAATATGTATTCTGCCATTTTTGGATCCCATCTTCTTGTTTGATGTCCAAAGTGAACACCTGCTTCTAGTAATTGTTTCATTGCAACTACTGACATTTTAAATTCCTCCCTTTTTTGTTACTTCTTCCATAAGGTTCTTCGCTTTTTTTGGACCTAAAATTTTTAGGCACGTCCTTAAATAGCTCACCTTATGTGATTAATACGTTCTATATTATATCAATTTTTTGCCTAAATTGCAAGCTTTTTTTGAATTTTTTCCATACTTTGCTATTATTTTATTTTATTTTTCTATCTGTTTTTTTGTATTAATAAAAGCACCTCGTATAATTTGTTTCTATTGTTATTACTAATGCAATTAATGTTATTGCATTTTCTTTTTTTATCATTGTTTTCCCCTCTTTCTTTTGTATTTTTTACAAAAAAATTATATTTTAGGGAAAATCTTTTTGCAATGTTCTTATAATTTTTTATTAATCACATTTTTACATAATTATTATTCTATATTATCTATCATATCTTTACAATCTTTCCAGTTCAAAACTTTTATATTATCATATTCCATTTCTAATCTTTTTATAATTTCTTTCGTGCTATCTTTTGATTTTAAATCTACTACTAAAATGTTTCTAAAATATTCTTCTTTTCCATATAAAATTTTAAATAAAATAGAACGCAAAAATCCTTCAATCTTTTCTTCTTGATTTTTAACAGTAACAATTAAATATATCCCATCTGATTGAAATTTTGTGTATGTACTGATATATATTATATTTTTTATAATTTCAATTAAGCCATAAAGAGCTAATGTCCAAAAAATCGTGTTTGCTACGAATTCTAACATTTTTTCCTCCTTATGGCTATTATATTCTGGTTTTTTTTATTGGTTACTTAATTTTTTTATATTTTATATATTGTATATAACTTCCTATCATTATTAACACTATTATGAAGCTTATACCTACAATGATATTTGTTTTATTACCTGTTTTAGGTAAAATTTGTTTTGATTGTGTATTATCTACTTTATTAGCTATTTCTATTGGTTTTGTTGTATTTTCTTGAATTGTATTTTGTTCTGGTTTTGTTTCTACTTTGTCTTTTACTCGTATTCTTAATGTAACATCTCCTGCAACAATAATTTCCCCATCTTCTATTGCATTATATTCTTTTTTTAGTTTTATTGTTGCTTGTCTTACTTTATCTGTATCTATTAGAATACTTCTTTTATCTTCTGATAAAGTACAATTTTGTAATTCATAGTCATTTTCAGTATAATAAATTGTATTTTCATCTTTTAAATCTGCAAATATTGATGGTAATGCTATTTCTTGTATACCATTTTTTGTAACTTCTTTTGTTATGTTGTCTTTAACAAAATTGACTGTTTTTAAATTGTTTAAATTTTTAAGTTGACTAATATCTTCTATTTCGTTTTCTCCAATATATAGTGCTACTAATTTAGTAAATTTACTCATATCTGGTAATTTTGTTCTACCAGTTCCCATTAGCCATATTTCTTCTAGATTAGATAAATCTTCTATCACACTAATATCTTCTTGTAAAGGATTATAGCATAAATCTAATATTTTTAATTGTTTTAAATTCTTAACATAACTAATATCTGTTACTTTATTATAATCTAAACAAATATATGTCAAATTAGTTAAATTTTGCAAATAAGATATATCACTAATTTCATTTTTATTTTCCGCGTTTTTTTCATTAAAAAAATTTGCTACTTCTAAATTTTTAAAGTTTTCAATTCCTGCTATATTTTTTATTCCTTTTTCACTTAAATCTAAATTTGTTACTTTCTCTATATCCTCTTGTCTTAATTTTATTTGTAATTTATTTTCATCTTTTTCTACTATTTCTATTTTTTCTCTTTCTTCTATATCTTTATTATAACTACCATTTTCTAAAATTTGAATTATAGCAGTATACAAATTTTTATCTTGAAATTGTATTGTCTTTATCTCATTTGCTCCATATACTTTTGATAATGGTATTAAAGTGTTTAATATTATTAATATAATTACAAAAAATATATTTTTAATTTTTTTCATCAGTACATCATCCCTTTTTATTTTATCTATTTTATTTTACTTTATATTTTATGTTTTGTAAATATATTTACAAAAAAAAACACCTAATGAACTCTACTTTTAGGGTATAGTTCAAATGGTGATTTTTTATTATATTAATTGTAATATAGCAACTTCTGCTCCATCTCCTCTTCTTGGTCCTGCTTTAATTATTCTTGTATATCCTCCTATGTTTTTACCTGCATATTTTGGAGCAATTTCATTAAATAATTTTGATGGTAAATCTACATTATTACCTTCATTATCTTTTACTTTGTTTACTTTTCTCATAATTTTTCTTCTTGCATTTAATCTTGATGGCATATCTTTTTGTCTTTTTTCAGTAGTTTCTTCTTTTACTACTTTTAAATATTCTTTTCCATTTTTGCTTTTTACTAGTTCTGTTACTTTATTTCCTTTAGAATCTAATTTTGCTTTTACAACTTTTACATCAACCATTTCAAAATTATCTTTTTCTTTGATTGCTAAAGAAATGATGCTATCTGCAATAGCTTTAACTTCTTTTGCTCTTGGTAATGTAGTTTCTATTTTTCCATGCATAATTAAATCTGATGTTAATGTTTTAAGCATTGCCATTCTAATATCAGTTGTTCTTCCTAATTTTCTATTTGTTGCCAACTTTTTCACCTTCCTTTTTCTTTTTATTTGTCTTATTCATCTTCTGATGCAAAATTTAAGCCTAATGAATGTAATTTTGCTGTTACTTCATCAAATGATTTTTTACCTAAATTTCTTACTTTCATCATATCAGATTCTGTTTTATTTGTTAAATCTTCTACAGTTGCAATTCCTGCTCTTTTTAAGCAATTAAATGATCTTACAGATAGCTCTAATTCTTCGATTGACATTTCTAAAACTTTTTCTTTTTTAGATTCTTCTTTTTCAATCATAACTTGTGTATTTTTAGTTGCTTCTGATAAGTCAATAAATAATTCCAAATGTCCTGTCATTACTTTTGCTGCTAAGCTCAAAGCTTCATGTGCTTTTAAACTTCCATCTGTCCAAACTTCTATTACTAATTTATCATAATCTACCATTTGTCCAACTCTTGTGTTTTCCACTTGATAGTTTACTTTTTTTACAGGTGTATATATAGAATCTATTGGAAGTACAGAAATATCTTGATTTGGTTTTTTATTTTTGTCAGCAGAATTATATCCTCTACCTCTATCTGCTGTCATTTCCATTTTTAAGCTTCCACCTTTTGCTACAGTAGCAATATGTAATTCTGGATTTAATATTTCAACAGTTCCATCAGTTATAATATCTGCTGCTGTTACTTCACCTTCATTTTTGAAATCTATTCTCAAGATTTTTTCTTCATTTCCATCAAATTTTAATCTTACATTTTTTAAGTTAACAATTATCTCTGGTACATCTTCTACTACATTTGGTATAGTAGAAAATTCATGTAATACTCCATCTATTTTTACACTTGTAATGGCACATCCAGGAAGTGATGAAAGTAATATTCTTCTTAGTGAGTTTCCTATTGTTACTCCATAGCCTCTTTCTAATGGTTCACATACAAATTTTGCATAATTATTTGTGTCATCCACTTCTAGACATTCAATATTTGGCTTTTCAAATTCTATCATTTTTACCTCCTAAATTATGAGAATATATCTCAATCTTTCATAAAAACATTTTAGGTTTATTAAGTAAATTTTTAAAGTTCTGATGAAACCTTTTTTACTTTTTTCTATTATTTTGAGTAAAGCTCTACTATCAAATGTTCTTCGATTGGAATGTCAATATCTTCTCTAGACGCTAATCTAATTACTTTACCACTTAAGTTTTCAGTGTTTCTTTCTAACCATGTTGGAACTGGTCTATTTGCAGATTCTTCTACATTTATTTTTAAAGTTCCATTATCTTTTTTATTTTCTCTAACAGTAATAACATCTCCTACTTTTACTAAGTAAGATGGAATGTTTACTTTTTTACCATTTACTTCAAATTGTGCATGTGTTACAAATTGTCTTGCTTGTGCTCTTGATGTTCCAAAACCTAATCTATATACAACATTATCTAGTCTGCTTTCTAGAATTTGTAATAGGTTTTCACCTGTAACTCCTTTTTTATTAGAAGCCATTTCAAAGTATTTTCTAAATTGTTTTTCTCCAACTCCATAATATGATTTTGTTTTTTGTTTTTCTCTTAATTGTGTTCCGTATTCAGAAAGTTTTGCTCTTTTTTGTCCATGATCACCTGGTGCATAATTTCTTCTTGAAATACTACATTTATCAGAATAACATCTTGCACCTTTTAAGAACAATTTTTGACCTTCTCTACGGCATATACGACATTGCTCGTCTTTATATCTTGCCATTTTTTTACTCCTTTCTTATTCCTTCTGTAAAAAGTTTTTTATGATTAAAGTTATCTTCTATTTTTATATAAATCTTTACCATTATACTCTTCTTCTTTTTGGTGGTCTACAACCATTGTGTGGTATTGGTGTTACATCTTTTATGCTACTTAATTCAAGACCTGCTGTTTGAAGTGCACGAATTGCAGCTTCTCTTCCTGAACCAGGTCCTTTTACAAATACTTCTACAGATTTCAATCCATGTTCCATAGCTGCTTTTGCAGCTGTTTCTGCAACTTGACCTGCTGCAAATGGTGTACTTTTTCTAGAACCTTTAAATCCTAATTCTCCAGCACTTCCCCATGAAATTGTATTTCCTTGTACATCTGTAATGGTAACAATGGTATTATTGAAACTAGAATGAATATGTGCAGCTCCTTTTTCAATGTTTTTTCTATTTCTTCTAGCTACTTTTTTTGTTGTTGCATTTTTAGCCATTTTTTCAAATTCCCTCCTCATTTTTTAAGTTGAATTCTCTTTTCTATTTTAAAATTGATTAGATGTTGCTTTTTATCAATTTTTATTTATTTTTTGCTTTTGCTAACTAATTTCCTTGGACCTTTTCTTGTTCTAGCATTTGTTTTTGTTCTTTGTCCTCTTACTGGAAGACCTCTTCTATGTCTTAATCCTCTATAACATCCAATTTCTGTTAGTCTTTTGATATTTAAAGCAACTTCTCTTCTTAAATCACCTTCAACAGTGTATGATTCATCCATTACTTTTCTAATATCATTTACTTGTTCGTCTGTTAAGTCTTTTACTCTAGTATCAGGATTAATTCCTGCTTTTTCTAAGATTTTTCTAGAACTTGATACTCCTATTCCATAAATATAAGTAAGTCCTATTTCTACTCTTTTTTCTTTAGGTAAGTCTACTCCTGCTATACGAGCCATATTATTTTGCACCTCCAAATTTTTTCCTTTTTTATTGTTGTTTTTTCTATGGTTTGTCCTTTGGATTTCTTAAAGGTGAAATGTACTAGCGTTTACTCTAGTCTCTTTAAGTTCCTTCAGACATATATATAAACACAAATTGATATGTAACTCTATTTTTTAGTTACCAGCCGCTACCAAATTTGTGTTATAAACAAATGTTGAAATTATCCTTGTCTTTGTTTGTGTTTAGGATTTTCACAGATTACTCTTATTTTTCCTTTTCTTTTTATTACTTTGCATTTTTCGCAAATTGGTTTTACTGATGGTCTTACTTTCATTTTTTGCACCTCCTATATAGATTATCTATGTGGGTTAATTTTTAACTTTATATCTTTTTGCTTTATTTTGCTCTCCAAGTAATTCTTCCTCTTGTTAAATCATAAGGTGAAAGTTCTACTTTTACCTTATCTCCTGGTAAGATTTTTATGTAGTTCATTCTTAACTTTCCTGATATATGTGCTAATATTTGATGTCCATTTTCTAATTCTACTTTAAAATTGGTATTTGGTAGTGCTTCCACTACAGTTCCTTCTACTTCAATCACATCTTCTTTTGCCAAAATCTTCCCCTCCTAAATAAAGCGTTTTTTCTATTTTTATGCAAAATATTCCTATTTTGCAATAATAACTATTACAGTATACACTATTTTTTTAGTATTGTCAATATTTCTGGCTCTTTTTCTGTGATTAAAATTGTATTTTCATAGTGTGCTGATAAACTTCCATCTTCTGTAATAATCGTCCAACCATCATCTAATTCTAAAATGTTTGGTTTTCCTTGTATTACCATAGGTTCTATTGCAAGTGTCATCCCTGGTTCTAGCCTAATTCCTCTACCTGCTTTTCCATAGTTTGGAATTCCTGGATTTTCATGCATTTGCCTTCCTATTCCATGCCCTTGAAATTCTCTTACTACACTATATCCTTGTGAATGTACATATTCACCAATAGCATGACATACATCTCCAATTCTATTTCCTGGTTTTGCATATTGAATTCCTTCAAAAAAAGCCTGTTTAGTAACTTCTACTAATCTTTTTGCTTCCTTAGATACATTCCCAACCAAAAAAGTTCTTGCTGCATCTCCATGAAATCCATCTTTTAATGCTACTGTATCTATACTAACAATGTCCCCTTCTTTAATTATTTTTGTCTTAGAAGGTATTCCGTGAATTACTTCATCATTTACAGAAATACAAGTGGTTGCTGGATAATTTGGCACTCCTTTAAATCCACTTGGATATCCTTTTTGCGCAGGAATTCCTCCCAATTTTTTCATTGCTTTTTCAGCAATTTGATCTAATTCCCAAGTAGAAATTCCTGGTTTTATGTATTTTTCTACTTCTTGGTACATTAGTGCTACTATTTTACATGCTTCTTTCATTTTTTCTATTTCTTTTTTTGATTTAATGGTTACCAATTTTGTCGTCTCCTTATTTTTGATTTTTTATTTTTTCGATTATCTCTTCTGCTACATCTTTTCCCATTTTATTTATTTGTTTACTTACCATGGCATCATATAGATTTCCTTGTTTTTTATAATATTCTACTAAAGGACTTGTTTGTTTAAAATATCCTTCTAGTCTTGCTTCTACTGTTTCTACATTATCATCTTTTCTTTGAACTATTTTCTGTCCACACTTATCACAAATTCCTTCTTGTTTTGGTGGGTTTAATACAATATTATAAATGGTTTTACATTCTGGATTAGAACATACTCTTCTATTTACAATTCTTTCTATAATTTCTTCTTTTGGAGTTGTTAAATTAATTACTAAATCTACTTTTTTACCTTGTTTTGCAAGTATTTTATCTAATTCTTCTGCTTGTTTTATCGTTCTTGGGAATCCATCTAAAATAATTCCTTGTTGTACATCATCTTCTTTTAATCTATTTTCTATTAATTGTATTGTAACATCATCTGGTACTAAATTTCCTTTAGATATATATGTATCAGCTAATTTTCCTAATTCTGTTCCTTCTTTGATATGTTTTCTAAATATATCTCCTGTTGATACTTGTGGCCATCCTAATTTTTCTGTTAAAATCCCTGCTACTGTTCCTTTCCCTGTTCCTGGTGCTCCTAACATAATAATTACCATATTTAAAACACTTCCTATCTTTTAAATTAAGATTATTTTGATAATCTTTATCTTATTCATACTTTTGTGTGGTATAAACATGATAAAAACTACCAAAAGCTGGTGTCAAAACCGGGAGTTTATGCCAAAGTTTGACATATCCCCCGGAACTAATACCAACTTTATTCTAAAAATCCTTTATAATGTCTCATTGCTAATTGAGATTCTAATTGTTGTACAGTTTCTAATGCTACACCTACAACAATTAATATAGATGTTCCACCAAATGCAATATTTAAGTTGGTGAATCTTAATAGCATTGGTAAAATCGCAATTACTGCTAAGAAAAATCCTCCAAACCATGTTAATTTTGAAATGATGGATGATAAATATTCTGTTGTTGGTTTTCCTGCTCTTATTCCAGGAATGAATCCACCATTTTTCTTAATATTATTAGATACTTCTGCTGGATTAAATGTAGCATAAGTATAGAAAAATGTAAATCCAATTATTAATAGTAAATAAACAAGCGCATTTGCAATAGAATATCCTATTCCAACATTAGATGTTGATGTTGCTATTGAAAAATTGTATAATCCTGCTAAAAATCCTGTTTGATTTGCAATATCAGGTACAAATATTTGGATAATCATAGCTGGGAAAGTCATAAATGAAGAAGCAAATATTACAGGCATAACTCCTGCCATTGCTAGTTTTAATGGAATATGAGTATTTTGTGCTCCTACCATTTTTCTTCCTACTACTTTTTTAGAATATTGAACTGGTACTCTTCTTTCTGCTTGTTGTACAAATACAACTCCAGCTACTAATATAATAGCTCCCACTACAATTCCTATTGCAGTTAATAATCCTGTTGTACTAAATCCTGTTGCTGGTAAAATTAAATTCCATAATGTAGTTATACCACTTGGAAGACCTGAAATAATTCCTATAAAAATTAATAGTGAAATTCCATTTCCTATTCCTTTACTTGTGATTTGTTCTCCTAACCACATTAATAATGAAGTTCCTGCTACAAGTCCTGTTACTACTAATAGTCCTGTTAAGAAACTATCATCTACGAAAATTCCAGAAGATTTATAAGATAAATAAATTCCAATACCTTCTACTAATGCTAATATAATTGTTAGTATTTTTGTATATTTATTTATTTTCTTTCTACCTTCTTCTCCACCTTCTTTTGTTAGTCTTTCTAAAGCTGGTATAATCATTGCTAATAATTGAATTACGATAGAAGCAGTGATGTATGGGCTGATTGACATTGCAAAAACAGAGAATCTAGAAAATGCTCCTCCTGAAATTAAATCTATTAATCCCGCTAATCCTTGTGAAGTTCCCATTGCTTCATTTAATGCTATACTATCAACTCCTGGTACAGTAATATAGCATCCTAACCTAAATACAACTATTAATACTAATGTATATAGTAGTCTTTTTCTAACATCAGGTGTTTTTAATGCATTTTTGATTGTTTTAAACAATTAAACCACCTCAGCCTTTCCGCCTAATGCTTCAATTTGTTCTTTTGCTTTTGCTGTAAATCTTACGGCTTTTACATTTAATTTTTTTTCTAATTTTCCAGTTGCTAAAACAACAATCCCATCATTTACTTTTCCGATAATTCCTTCTTCTAGTAAACTTTCAGCTGTAACATCTGTTGCATTTGATTTATTTAACATTGTTAATGTTACTTCTGTATAAGTTTTAGCATGGATATTAGTAAATCCTCTTTTTGGCAATCTTCTATATAATGGTGTTTGACCACCTTCAAATCCTCTTCTTACTCCTCCACCAGATCTTGCTTTTTGTCCTTTATG
>CALXME010000016.1 GCA_944389395.1 uncultured Clostridia bacterium
TTTGTCAATTCAATTATCAAAATTTAAAAAAATTATCATAAGAAGTTTAAAGTTTACACAAACTTTCCGATATACTCGATTAGGAGATATTACAAACCCACCCCATGGTCTGTATAGTATGCACTTAATCCTGCTTTTTCTATTTCTTCCATACTTGCCCCTTTTGTTAATTGGTGTACTATTGTTCCTACCATTTCTAAGTGTGCTAATTCTTCTGTACCTATATCATTTAAAATAGCTTTTGCTTTTTGATCTGGCATAGCAAATCTTTGAGATAAATATCTTAAAGATGCTGCAAGTTCTCCATCTGGTCCACCATATTGAGAAATAATCACTTTAGCAAGTTTTGGATCAGTACACTTAATATTAATTGGATATTGTAATGTTTTATTATAAGTCCACATTAAAAATTCCCCCTTTCCCATGGCCATGGCTCTTCTAACCATCTCCACTTATGACAAGGATAATAAATGGTAAGAGGTCCAAATACTTTTTGATATTTATCTTTTAATTCTTTTACTTCTTTTGCATATTTTCTATGCAAACAAAGTGCTTTTTGGTCATCAGGATGCGTATCTAAATATAATCCAAGTTCTGTAATGGCAAAATCATATGCTCTAATTTGATTCATCATCTCTCTTCTTAATTCACAATCTACTGTTCTTTCTTTTTCACATTCACAACTACAATTACAATTAAAGCTCATCATCTCAGAACCATCCATCATAGAATTATTTTCACATCCGCAATTTCTATTTTCTTCTAACGACATTTATTACACCCCTTTCCAATTTCATTGGTTGATTCTATCCATTTTTGTTCTTTCATATCTTGGCAAGGAACATATGGACTAACTAATTCTGGAAATATAGTTCCCATTTTTAATCCAATATTAGGTTTAAAAGTCCTATCCATATATTGAAATGGGACATAACTTTGTGCTAAACTTGGATTTTCTGGAAATACGCCATATTCTTCATCAAATCCACATTCACAACTATTGACATTATCTTCGTATGAACTAACATTACTACATTTTTCTTCTATCATATCTTTTTGTAACTCACAACTATTATTTTTGTAATTGTTATTCATACAATAACATTTTTTGTAGTTTCTAAACATTTTTCTTTCCTCCTTTTAGTACATTATATGAACTTTTTCCCTAAAAGTTACTAAAAATTGGCAATGGTTCCAGGTTTGAATGCCAATTTTTTGGCATTCAAACCTGGAACCATTGCCAACTTTAATTGTTCTTCTACTAGATTTGAGCAATTCCTCCAATAATTTTGCTATCTTCTGCTCCAGCTAACATTTTAGCTCCTCCAGAAATAACAATCATATCTCCTTTTTCGAATATACCTTTTTGAGTTGCTTTTTTAATTCCAGCTTCTACTGTTTTATCTATATTTTCTTGTTTTTCCATATAAATAGGTGTTACATTCCATGCTAATCCTAATTGATTAAATGTTCTTCTATTATCTGTGATTGCAATAATTGGACATTGTGGACCTAAACCTGATATTCTTCTTGCAGAATCTCCTGTATGAGTATAACATACTATAGCATCTGCACTCATATTCATTGCCATAACACAGGTAGAGTATGCAATTTTTTCTTCTAAAGCTGTTAAATCGATATTATCATTTGTTTTAAATCTTTTCCAGTAATCAATTTCTGGTTCTACTCTATTTGCAATTTTTACCATTGTTTTAACACATTCTACTGGATATTCTCCCATTGCACATTCTCCAGACAACATAACAGCACTTGTTCTATCATAAATTGCATTTGCAACATCACTTGCTTCAGCTCTTGTTGGTAATGGGTTATGTGTCATAGATTCTAACATTTGTGTTGCTGTAATAGCTGGTTTACTTCCTTTATTACTTAATTTGATAAATTTCTTTTGCATTACTGGTGGTTCTGTAAAGTCTGTTTCTGTAGCCATATCGCCACGTGCAATCATTTGTGCATCAGCATTTTCTACAATTTCTTCCATATTTTCTAGACCTTCTACATTTTCTACTTTTGTAATAATTTTTATATCTTTTCCACCGTTTTCGTCTAATACTTTTCTTACTTGTTCAATATCATCTTTATTTCTTGTAAATGACATTGCAACATAATCATAATCATGTTCACAAGCTGTTTTTAAATCATTAATATCTTTTTCTTTTAGTGCAGGTAAACGCACTGGTGTACCTGGTAAGTTAATTGTTTTTCTACTTCCTAATCCATTTCCATGAACTACAGTACAAACAATGTCTTTTCCTACAATTTCATCAACTACTAATTCAATAGCTCCATCATCTATTAAAATTTTAGCTCCTACTTTTACATCTTGATATAAGTTTTTATAACTTACTGAAACTTTTTCTTTATCTCCTATGATATCTTCATTAACTAATGTGAATTTTTGTCCATCTTCTAAGACGATTTTTTCATTTTTACCAGTTACTAACATTCCTGTTCTTATTTCTGGTCCTTGCATATCAAGAATCATTGGAATAGGTAAATCTAATTTTTCTCTTAATTCAATTATTTTTTCAGTTTTTTCTGATTGTTCATCCCAACTACCATGTGAATAGTTTATTCTTGCTACATTTAATCCTGCTTCAAATAATTCTTCTAATCTGTTTTCACTAGCAGGTCCTATTGTTCCTACAATTTTTGTTTTTCTTAAATTTGCTTTCATTTCTTATTCCTCCCTTAATTCTAAAAAACCATTTCATATTATAGCACATATCATCGACAAAATTCAAGACTTTTTTTACTTTTTATCAGACAATGCAATCACAGCATGTAACACTTTCCCATCTTGGCTTTCTATTACAACTACATTTTCATTTTCTATTTTCGCATATTTGCAAATTACTATTTCTCCTAATTTAATTTCTTTTTTATACATAATTCTAATATAATTAAATGGTCTTTGTTCATAGACTTCTTTTGGCAAAGTTTCATAAGCTAAATCTAAATAATATAAATTATGAACATGTCCTATAATATCAATATCTCTTCTTTTTATTTGATAAGAAATAGTATTTTCAAATTCTTCTGGTAACTTCATTTTTTCAATTTCTACTTCTCCAAAAACACTTTTAGGTTCAGAATGATATTTTTCTGCCATTGTTTCTTCTACTTTTGTGATTTTTCCTTTTTGCGTATCTATTAAAAGCCATTTTGAACTTGCAATTGCACATAATTCACCATTATCATCATAAACTTCAAAGTCACGGTAAGCATAGCATTTTACAATATATCTAGACCATGTATGGATATCTAATACTTGTCCATATTTAGGTCTTTTTATTACTTTTACTTTCCAATCTAATAATACCCATGTTAAATGAGTTTTATTCGTTGTATTAATACCATATCCAACACTATCTGAATGATAAGCTGCAATATTTTCTAAACATTCTAATAATCCTTTATTTGTAATTTCATTATTTTTACCAATATTTTTTAATCCTATTTTAAATTGTTCTTTATAAATCAATTTTCTTACTCCTTTTAATATCCTGGTTTTTTTAATAATTTAAACATATTCTTTTTATATTCTTCCACTCCTGGTTGATTAAATGGATTTATTCCTAAAATCATACCAGACATACTACATGCTTTTTCAAAGAAATAAATTAATTCTCCTATATTTTCTGCATCTAACTTGTCTATATGAAGAACAATATTCGGAACTTCTCCTGTTACATGTGCCTTTATTGTTCCTTCCATTGCTTTTTTATTAACAAAATCTAAACCTTTACCTGCTAAATAGTTTAACCCATCTAAATTATCATCATCTGGATGAATGTTCATATCAGAAGCTGAATTTTCGATTGAAATAACAGTTTCAAACAAATTTCTTCTGCCTTCTTGAATATATTGCCCCATTGAATGTAAATCTGTTGTAAAATCTACTCCTGTTGGGAAAATTCCTTTTTTATCTTTTCCTTCACTTTCACCAAAAAGTTGCTTCCACCACTCTATGAAATAGTGCATTTTTGGTTCATAATTAACTAATATTTCTATGCTTTTCTTTTCTTTATATAAAATATTTCTTGCCACAGCATATTGATAACATTCATTATATTTCAAGTCAGGGTCATCATATCTTTCTTGTGCAAGTCTTGCTCCTTCCATTAATTTATCAATATCAATTCCAGCTGTAGCAATAGGAAGTAATCCTACTGCTGTTAAAACAGAATATCTTCCTCCTACATTGTCTGGTACAACAAAAGTTTCATATCCTTCATTTTCTGCTAAAGTTTTCAAAGCTCCTTTTTCTTTGTCTGTAGTAGCATAAATTCTACTTCTAGCTTCTTCAATTCCGTATTTATTTTCTAAAATTTCTCTGAAAATACGAAAAGCAATTGCTGGTTCTGTTGTTGTTCCAGATTTTGAAATAACATTAACAGAAAAATCTTTATTTCCAATATATTCAATTAAATCATTTATATAATTTGGACTTAAGTTGTTTCCTACATATAATATTTGTGGGAATTTTCTTTGTTTATCAGGAAGCATATTATAAAAAGTATGTGTTAATGCTTCAATAACAGCTCTTGCTCCTAAATAAGAACCTCCAATTCCAATGACTACTAAAATATCTGATTCTTTTTTTATCTTTTTAGCTGCTTTTTTTATCCTTGAAAATTCTTTTTTATCATAATTAGTAGGAAGCTCTATCCATCCTGCAAAATCATCTTCTAAATCTGCTCTTTCATGTAATTCTTTATGTATTTTTTCTACTTTTTGTTTGTACTCTAAAATACTTTTTTTAGTAATATTACTATTTTTTAAATCTACTTGAATTTTTGCCATTTTATATTACCTCTTTTCTTTAGAATTTTACCAGTTTCATTATATATGACTTTTTTTAATTATTCAAGAGTTATTTAAATATAAATAAAAAGTATCTATTTTGATTAGGTTTTGTTTGTCATAAAAAAACTTTTATATTTAATTCAAAAACTTAAATTAAATATAAAAGTTTCTTGTTTATCTATTTCCTATAATATCACTAAACAATCGCACTGATTACTTTTGCTAAATACTTCATACTAGTTAAACATTGCTCTAATGTATTACCTGTAGCACCTACTTCTATGATACTAGCATATTTACCAGTATGTTGATTATATCTTGAAGTTGTTAGCATAATTGGTTTAAAAAGTCCTGGGTACATTTCTTCTGCTTTTTGTTGTACTTTAATTGCAAATTTTAGATTTTGATTCCAATTAGGATGCCATAAACCACCTGCATTAGTTCCTATCACAAACATCATTTGAGCAGCTACATCATTTTCACCAATTTTAACAATAGGTGCATAATCACTCCTACTACCTATTGCATCTCTATGCAAATCAATAATAATATCAGATGGTGTTTGTTTTAAAATATTTTCTACAGTTTGCAAAGAACGCGTATATGAACCATTATATGCTGGATAATCGTGATAACTAGTATCATGTACTATAGAATACCCATACTGTTTTAACTGATTTTCTAATTCAGTTCCTACTCTTGTTACTGTAAAATTTAAATCAGTAGTTCGAAATGTTCCTGTTGGAGTATAAGGGTATGCTTCACTAGATGTATAACTTTCACAACTATGGGTATGAAATAATACAATATTCTTATTTTCTATTGTAATATCTGGTGTCATCATTTGTTCTGTTAAGATATATGATGTTTGATTTTTTATTTTTACATTTCCATATTGTACATTAAAACTTTCTTTAATTGGATTTTGTGTAATGACCTGTGTTGGCAATCCCTCTTGTGCTAATAAAGTCCCTTGCTCACTAGACTGTTCATTTGTTTCTTGAGTATTTTGTTGTGTTTGTATATCTGCTGAATCGTTTTCTTTTTTTGCTACATCTTCCCAGAGTTGGCTATTTTCTTCTATTACATTAATAGAAGAAATTTGCGTACTAAGCATTTCTTGTAAAATATTTTTTTCTTTTTCTATATTATTTTTCTCTGCTACTGCACTATATTCTTTATTAAAATTACCAGCTACTGGTAACACTTGTTCAAAACAATTTAGCCAACTATTTTTAGATATAGTTTCTACTTTATTTTCCATTTCTTGCTTTAATTTTTGGCTATTTTTTTTCCATACAGGAAAAGTGTTTGCTATCATAAAAATAATAATTACTAATAAAAACATACCTACTAAATATTTAATAATATCTTTCAGCCTTAATACAGTAACATTAAACATAAAATATGGTTCTCCTTGTCCTAGTATTCTAAATATATTTATATGCTACTGTTTTTTATATTATTACTTTTTTAAAGTAATTTAAAAAGATTTATTTAGATAGAAATCCTATAATATTTTTCGAATTATAATACATATATTAAAACACACAATAGATGTAATAAGCTTCCTATCAAACATAATAAATGAAAAATAGAATGCATCCATTTATGTTTTTTTCCTACTCCATAAAGAATCGCTCCTACTGTATAAGAAATTCCTCCTAATAGCAGAAGTAAAAATCCTGTTGTTCCTAAGCTTTCTATTACTACATTAATTTTAACTACAATACACCATCCCATGATTAAATAGCAAATCATCGAGAATTTTTGAAATTTCTTCAAGTCTATTGCATTTAATACAATTCCTAGAATGGCTAATCCCCATATAATACCAAATATTGTCCATCCAAGTACTGGATTTGCTTCTCTTAATGTGCATAATGCAAATGGTGTATAAGAACCAGCTATTAAAAAATAAATTGTGCAATGGTCTATTACTTGAAATACTTTTTTAGCTTTACAAGTAGGTCTTAATCCATGATAAATGCTTGACATGGTATATAGCACTAATAAGCTTATTCCAAATATGACTCCTGATACCACACCATAGCCATTATGATGTATTGCTGCTATGACACTACATAGTACAATTGCAACAATCCCTATTGTGGCTCCTACAATATGAGATACCATGTTAAAGATTTCTTCTCCTTTAGAATAAGTTGGTAATATTCTATCTTTCAATTTTGTTCTTTTCATTAAGTCCTCCTGATTTATATGTTTTTTAGCTTTTAATTAAGTATTATTAGTTTCTTCCATCTTGATTATCATCTCTATTTTCCAAATTATTTTGTTGTTTTATTTCTTGTTTTTGACTAAATTTTTCTGCTATTTTTATGTTTTTTTGTTCTATTTCATGTTTCATTTCCTCACTAAGTTCCCAACTATTTGGTCCAACTTCAGATTTTCTTTGTTCTGTACTTGCTTGTTCTAAGTCCCAAATTCCTTCTTTATTTTCTATATACTCTTTTTTAATTTCATCACTAAATATAGGTTGAATTTTCCCTTCTTCTTTTGATTTTGTCCCTTCTGGCAAAAGTTCTTGCTTTTTTCTACCAAAAATTTTATTTTTTAATTTTAGAATTTTATTTTTTATTTTAATTTTTATTGGTGTTTTAATAGCTTTTTTTACTTGTTCTATTAATTGCCCATTATCATAAGAAAGATTATAATCTTCTGATTCAATTTGTTCTAAAGTTTCTGGTTTTAATTTGAATTCTGTTTCTGAATTAGCATTTAACATTTTAGCTATATCTTCTTGTATATCTATTTTATATCTTTTTTGTAGCATTTGAGCTGTACGCCAAACATCAGAAGGTTCTGTAGCTACATTTTGTATATATAACAATACTTTTTTCTGGTTTTCTTTTCCTTCTTCTCCCTGAAATATGGGATTTGCTTTAAATTCTTCTGCTAAATGCTCCAACATAATGATTCTTGCATTTAATGTATTTCTGGTATTTTTTTCTTTTTTTTGCATTTCTTGTGGATTTAAGAAATATTCTGGAATAATACTAATTCTATGCTTATTATTCATAAGTCCATTTTTTTGTAATTCTGATGTTAGAATCTTAGTCATTTTATTAGAACTGTATTTTAACTTTTCTATTACCTCTTCAATGTTTTCAGAATTAATATTACTGCGCATTATCTGAAGATTTAATAAATCTTTACCGTAAAACATATATTTTATGATATGCATCTGTTTGAATTTGTTTCAATTCTTCTTTTGTATATCCCTTTTCAAATGTTGCATTTTTTATTTTATCTAATTCTTCTCCTGTTCTTCTTAAAAAGTCTACAGCATCACTTTTGTATTGTAACTGTCTACTTAATGTTTCTGTGATTTTATGTTCAAAAGCAAGTTGAATTAATTTTTTCTCTGAACATCCCATCACAGCAGATAAAATATTAACAGCAAATGTTAAATTACCATATCCTAAAGTTTCTGCACGATAATCTTTTAATTGTTGTTTATTTTTTCCAAAGCTTGTTCTATTTGAAGCTACTTCTGTTAATGCTTCATTCCATCCTTCAGTTATTCCTTCTTGTCCTTTATTGCTATTTAATTGATGATACATTTCATGATTTATGACATGTAAAAGATATTCATATACTTCTGGTCTATCTTCTTTTTGTACTGTTTTTATAATTTTTTTATTAAGTCTTAATTCTTCCCCTCTTTTTGCCAGTCCAAATCCCCATTTAACATTATCTGGCATTTTTCCTACTTTTACTTTGGGACAGTTTTTAATAAATAGTTCTACATATTCTGATGATAAATTATATTCTGTTATTGCTCTTGTTATTAACTCTTGAAAAATAGGAGCATATTCTCCATATCTTTCTTCTGTTATCAAGGCTTTTGCTTTTTCATTTATCATTTTTCTTCATCCTTTGCAATATAATTATTATGGTTTTATTTTACTCTATTTATAAAAAAAATGCAATATTTTTATTTTCTTACATCTTCTATTATATAATACAACAAAATTAAAAGCTTGAGCTTTTTTCTCAAACTTTTAATTTCTTATACCATATGTATAAGTCACCATATTTCCCTCTATTCCTGTTAAAATCATTCCTGGCATTCCAATATACACATCTTGATTTCCATCTAAGCGATAACATTTTAAAATAGAATAATTTGGATAAAAATATATCACACTTCCTCCATCACTATATTCTGCTGGTGTTTCTATTTTTCCGGCTTGTTCATCTAAAATGCATTGATGTAAAATATTTTCCATTGTTATTTTATCTTGATTTATTGCATCTTCTAAATTCAAAGTTTCTTCCCCTAATTTTATTTTTACATCTCCTCCAAATGTATATACATTATATTTAACTTTATCTCCTTTTTCGATTATCTTTTCTATTCCTAAATCTTTTCTTTGCAAATATTCTAATTCAAAAGGTATGTTATTTTCCACTTTAAATGTATAGGCACAAATATAGACTCTACTATCAAACTCTTCTTTTTTATTTTCCAAATATACTCTTTTTGTAGTTTTGTATTCTTCTTGTATAATTTGGTATTCTTGACTCGAATATGTTTTTTCTTCTATTTTTCTACTCTCTTCACTAGCAAACTTATCTCTTGTATTATCTGTTTTAAGTTGTATCATGCCTTCTTTGGTCAATTCCACATCTGTTATGATTTCATCTCCTTCTTCTGTAAATTCAATAATTCTCATTTTATCAGGTATATTTTGGTTTATATTTTTGATTCCTTGTTCTAGTTTTCCTACATTATATACTTCGTTACTAATCACAATACATCCATCTTGCACTGCTTCTTCTACTTCATAATTTTCTGGTAATTCTTCTAAATCGACATACTCTTGTACTAGTGGTTCTTGATTTTGTATTTCTTCCTTTTTTACTTCATTATTTTCCCATTTTACTTTTTGCTGTTCTTCTGTAATATGATATACTGTAAAAAATAACATAATCGATAATATCACAATAATGATTATACTGATGATAGATGTTTTATTTTTCATTTTCATCATCTCCTATTCTTCTATTTCCATGATTTCTGTACTATTTACTTTTAATGCTAAATATGGTTTTTGTTTATCTTTTTCTTTTAAAAACAAGATAAAGTCATTATCAAAGTCAAATTGCCTTTCTTCTGCCATATTGATTTCAGTTGATTTTCTTAAATCTTGTATAATTCCTTCACTTATTACTCCTCCACCTGTTTCATCTAGAGAAAATTTTATAGTTTGCAAAGCTGTTACAATATATCCTCCTTCTTTTCTTTTTATCTGTTTTCCACATAATTCTTCATAATTAACAACAGTATCAACTTTCATATATGGAATTTTTAGTTCTTCCTCTTTTTGCATTTTTCTTTTTCCTTCGTATTTTTTAGTTTCTTCTTCTATTCTTTTTTCATATTCAGGAAATGTGTTATTCTCTTTTGTTTTGTATAAAATAATTTCTTCATTTTCCACCGTATTTAATTGAATGGCAAATTCTTCTTTAGATTGATAGAATAATATTTCTACATTTTCTCGTGCTTTTGTAGCACTATTTTTATTTATCCCAAAATATTTTACTTTTTGTTCTGATTGTTTGAAAGTTTCACTTTGTAATTGCTCAAAAGGGTGTACAAAATGAAAGTTTTTTACTAACATAGTATAAATGGTGTAACCTGGAGTTAAGTTAAAATTCATTTTTTCTAAAGTTTTCGTATTATCTATTTTAAATTTTTCATATACTTCTTTTTGGATTTTTTCTTTTAATTCTGGTTTTGTTTCTTCCAATATTAAGTAGTAATCTTTTTGTGATATGTCGTTTTTGGTAAAACTCCTTTGATTTAATTCTTCTACTAATGGTGTATTTCCTTCTTCGAATTCAACTTTTCCATTATCTGTTAGTTGTTCTGCTAATTCATTCCATGCCAGCTGAAAGGTTCCTACCCAAATTTGATTAGTATCTACTGATTGTATGTTACTTGTATAACTTGGTATTATTTTAGCTTGATAAGTTTGATAAATTTTATATCCTGCATATACTGCTCCTGATAATATTAAGGTAATACTTAAAATCCATATTAATAGTTTTATTACTTTATTATTTTTTATTTCTACTACTTTTTCGTGAATTAGTAAATTTCTTAATTTCTTTTTAGCATTAAAGGCAAGATTTTTTATTTGTTTTTCTGTTTTTTCCATGATATATGCCGTTTCTTTATAAGATAACCCTTCGATTTGTGTAAGATAGATTACTAGTTGATATTCTGTTTTCATTTTTTGTATTACTTTTCTGATTTTTGCTTGTCTTTCTTTTGTTAATATGACATCTTCTAGCCATTGTTCTTCTGGTATGTTTTCTTTATACTCTTCATAATTTTGCAATTGCTCTTCTTGTTTTTGCTTTTTTAAATAATTAATAGTTCTATGTTTTGCAATGGTATATAGATATGTTTTAAAACTATATTCTGGATTATATATTTCTTTATGTTCTAAAAGATATATTACTACTTCTTGAAAAATATCTTGTGCCGTTTCTTTGTTTTTTACATATCTTGTAATAAAAAAGAGAAGATTGTTTTGATATTTTTTTATTAATTTTTCTAGTGCTTTGTTATCTCCTTGTAGGTATTTTGTATATTGTATTTTATCTTCTTCCATTTTTGATTTCTCCCTTCTCTTTGGTGCTATTTTTTTTTGCTTATCTTATACCAATAATACAATGAAAAAAGAAAAAAGTCTAAGAAATTTTTATTTTTTCTTAAACTTTTTCTTTTTATTATTCTTCTACCTTTTCAAATAGATCCTTTCCAACTCCACATAAAGGACATGTCCAATCTTCTGGTAATTCCTCAAATTTTGTTCCTTCTGCTTCTTCATCATAAATATATCCACATACTGTACATCTATATTTCACTTTTATTCACCTCCTATTTTATCTACTAATTCTTCCATTTCTTTTATGTTTTGCTCTTTTAAAGTTGCTTGAATTGTAATTATTGGTTCTATTATATCAATGTCTTTCATTTCTTGCAAGATATTTTTCATTACTTTTCCTGCTGATGGTGCCCAAGAACCATTTTCTATGATGGCTACTTTACGTTTTTGATAATTTCTTTCTTTTAGATATTTTAAGAAATGCTCCATTGGTGGAAATAAACCTGCATTATAGCTGGAAGATGCTACTATTAATTTACTATAACGAAAAGCATCTTCTACCGCTTCTGCCATATCATCTGTTACTAAATTTGTTAAAATTACTTTTTTGTTTCCTTTTTCTTTTAACATATTAGCTAACTTTTTAGTTGCTTCTAAAGTATTTCCATAAATAGAACTGCAAGCAATTAATATTCCTTCTTCTTCTGGTTCATAACGACTCCACACATCATATTTACCTATATAATAAGATAAATTTTCTTTTAAAATTGGTCCATGTAAAGGACAAATCATTTGTATATCTAGTGTAGTTGCTTTTTTTAATAAGGCTTGTACTTGCATTCCATATTTTCCAACAATGCCAAAATAGTATCTTCTGGCTTCACAAGTCCAATCTTCTTCTGTATCTAATGTTCCAAATTTTCCAAATCCATCTGCTGAAAATAATATTTTTTCTGATTGTTCATAAGTTACCATGACTTCTGGCCAATGTACCATTGGTGCCATAAAAAATTGTAATGTATGTTTTCCTATGTTTAAAAGAGCTCCTTCTTTGACAATCACTTTTCTTTCTTCTAAATTTTCAATGGTAAAGAATTTTGGTAATATGTTAAATGTAATTGCATTTCCTACTATTTTCATCTTCGGATACTTTTTAGCAAGTACTCCTATGTTATAAGCATGGTCTGGTTCTAAGTGCGAAATTACTAAGTAATCTACTGTTTCTCCATTAAGTTGTTCTTCTAAATTATTTAACCATTGTTCTGATACATTTTTGTCTATAGTGTCCATTACTACATTTTTTTCGTCTTTTATTAGGTAAGAATTATAGCTCATTCCATTTGGTACATGATATTGACCTTCAAATAATCTGATTTCTTTGTCATCTGCTCCTATATATTTAATTTGATTGGTTATTTCTACTTTTGGCATTTTTCTTTTCATCCTTTCTCTTTGATTATTTTGGTTTATTATATCCTATATTTGTAATTTTATCAAACATTTTCTATTGTTTTTGTTAGATATTCTTAGAAATTTTATTATGGTTCACCCCTAGATACAATTATATTTTGTGAAATTACTTTGTAAGCGACCAAACGAGCGAATGCGAGTGCGATTGGAGCAACTTTCCTATTTTTTATTTTATGAAAGTTGCGACACACAAAGTAATTTCACAAAATATAATTGTATCTAGGGGTGTATTATAGGTGGTTTTTTAACTTCTAGAGTACATTCAAAAAAGTTAGCATGTTTTTCTTTTCATGCTAACCTCTTTTCTTAAATATTATCATTTCTAATAGTTTCAATAATATTTTGTTTATTAATTTTATTTAAAGAATATTTCATCGTTATAAATACAATGATGAAAACAAATAATACTGCAATTCCAATAGAAGTCCATGGTATTTGATAGGTTATTTCCATGGAAGTTCCAAAAGCCTTATATAATGCATAAGATAATAGCAATCCAATTGGTAGACCAATGATTAGTGATTTTAGTCCATAGAAAATACTTTCTAATCGAATCATATTATTAAATTCTTTTCCAGTCATTCCTACAGATTTTAGCATTGCAAATTCTTTACTTCTTAATAACATATTGGTTGTAATAGTATTAAAGATATTAGTCACTCCTATTAATGTAATTACCGCTATAAATCCATAAACAAAGATATAAATGACGGTTCTTATGGCTTTTGTTTGTTTCATACTTTCATCATAATTAGTATATTCTATATTTTCCATATTATCTAACATTTTACAAATTTCTTCTGGTTCTTCAGCTTGTATATACATATTACTTATTCTATAGTTTGGCATATAGTTTTGTAGAAATTCTTCTGTCACAATCAAACAATGTGTTCCTCTTCCTATTCCTATCGTTTGTTCTTCTCCTAGTCTTTTTAATATTTTTATTTCCATTTGTTTTTTATTTTCTATTGGGGTTTCTTCTTCTATTTCCGCTAAATTTTCTTGATAACATTTTATAGTTTCTCCTTCTTTGATTGTAAATTGATTAGCTGTTGCATATTTGTTATCTTTATAATAAGATACATTATCTGCTAAGATTGCTCCTGTTTTTGCTTCTTCTTTCGAAATTCCTAATTTCTGTACTAATTCATTATAATATTTATCTTCTATTGCGATTATCGGAATAGTCCTATCTAATTGACTTCCTCCATAGTATTGTGCAAGTTCTTTGTTATCATATTCTTTTCCAATGGTGATATATGCCATTTTTTGGATTGAATATTGTTCAATTCCATCCATTTTACTAATTTCATTATATTGTTGTAAGTTCTTTTCATTTTCCTCTTCCTCTGACCTAACAACAATATTGTATCCTATATTTTCGTAATAATATATATCTGTAAATCCAAAAGCATATTGTATAATAGAAGTTAATGCTAAGAAAATCGCAATACTTACCACAATAGAGATGACTGTTGTTCTATATTGTTTTTTACTTCTTTTTAAATTTTTGTAACTAATTAATCCTCCTATTTTGAATAATTTCTTTATCCATTTTGGAGCTTGTATTTTTTTGCGTTTTATTTTTATTTCTGTATTAGACCTAATCGCTTCTATCGGAGAAATTTTAGCTGCTTTTCTTGCTGGTATAATAGAAGATAAGTAAATAGTAACAATGGATAAAACCGTTCCTATTAAAATTGCCATCCAAGGGAAGTAAAATGTAAATTCCATATTAGCATATTCTCCAATTAAATTTTGTACTAATAATACTAATATAAATACAGCTAGTAAGCTTCCTAAAATTCCTAGTGGAATAGCTATAACTCCTAAATAAAATGCTTCTTGTAATACATTTCTTTTTATTTGTTTACTGGTTGCTCCAATACTTGCTAACATTCCATATTGGCGATATTTTTCAGTTATCATAATTCTAAAACTATTTCTAATGACAAATACAGAAGAAAAAATGATGATAACTACTATGATTCCTACAACAACATATAATGTGGTTGCTATATTAGTTCTTTTTGATACTCCAGACCATCTTAATACATCTCCATTTGTGATATATTCATAACTATTTTCTTCTCCATTTTGTTTACTGATTTCTTCAGTTATTTCATAAGCTTTTGTAACATCTTTATATTTGACTGAGATATCTACATTCTCTGTTATTTTATTTTCTGGTAGATATGTAATACATACTAAAAATGGTGCATAATATGGTTCTATTTCGCTAGAGGGTCTTTTCATTATCCCTACAATTTTGTATTCTTTTTCTTCTCCTGTTAGTACAAATTTTTCTAATACTTGTTCGCCATCTTCTGTTGTTTCTAGTGGATTCATTGCTCCTAATTTTTCTTCTCCTGTACTAGAATATCTTTCCCCTATTTTTAAATGCATCATATCTCCTATTCGATATTCTTGATTACTATAATCTGTTGCTCTATCTTGTATTAAGATTTCATTTTCATTTTCTGGTAATCTTCCTTCTACTAATTGTATTCCATTATTTGTTAAAGCTTTTTCATCATATTGTTTAATTAACCAATATCGATTATAGCTGTCTGGTAGTTTTTTTTCTATTTCTGCATATCCTAAATCTTGTGTGATGTAATAAGAATCTATTTGTCTATTTTCTGTAATATATTTTTGTTCTTCTTTTGGTATGTTATAAAAAGTAGCGTGATAATCTCCACTGGATTTAATAGCATCTTGTAATAATGATTGTTGAAAACTAGTTCCTAATCCAAAGGTAGCACAAATTAGTGCAGTAGATAACATGATTCCGATGATGGTAGTAATGGTTCTTTTTTTGTTTAATTTTAAATTACGTATTGTTAACTTTTTTAATACATTCATTTTAACCATTCCTTTCATCTTTGATTATTTTTCCATCTTCTATTGTAATAATTCTATCTGCTTCTAGTGCTATTTTTTCATCATGTGTAATAACAATAACTGTTTGTTTATATTTTTTATTAGAAAGTTTCAATAAGGAAATAATCTCTTCTGATGCTTTGCTATCCAAATTTCCAGTTGGTTCATCAGCCAACATAATAGCTGGTGAATTAATAATCGCTCTTCCTATAGATACTCTTTGTTGTTGTCCACCTGATAGCTCATTTGGTAAATGTTTTTTTCTTTTCTCTAAACCTAATGTTTTTAATAAATCTTGTAATTTTTCTGGATTTACTTTTTGTTCATCTAAATCACATGGCAATGTAATGTTTTCTTCCACATTTAAAATAGGGATTAAGTTATAAAATTGATAGATAAGTCCTATTTGTCTTCTTCTAAAAATAGCTAAATTGTCATTACTTAATTGGTAGATGTCTTTTCCATCAATATATACTTTACCACTGGTTGGTCTATCTACTCCGCCTATTAAATGTAATAGTGTAGATTTTCCACTTCCTGAACTTCCAATAATTGCAACAAATTCTCCTTTTTCTACTTGAAAAGAAACATTGTCAACTGCTCTTACTTCATTTTCGCCTTTTCCATAAATTTTGTTTAAATTTTCTACTCTTAAAATTTCCATCTTTTCCATCCTTTCTTGGTTACCTATTTTGAGCTACATAGTAGCATATTTTTTCTATTCTAGGTTAAAACACCGTCTTTTATGGTTATAGTATAATAAATGAAAGTGACTATCAAGTGACTTTTTAATTAAAATATCTATATATAAGGTACTATCTATTATTTCATATATTTTATTTCAAAAACTGTACCTTCTCCTTTTTTTGAATGACAAGAAATATAGCCTTTTTGTTTTTCGATAATAGTCTTAGCTAAAGCTAATCCTATTCCCATACTATTTTCTGAAGCTTGTTTTCCTTTATAAAATCGTTCAAAAATATGTCTAAGTTCTTCCTTTTCAATACCAGGGCCTTGGTCTTTTATCAAGATTTTTGTAAATAATGGTTTTTCCTCTAATGTAATCCATATTTTTTTATTTTCAGGTGAATGTTCAATTGCATTTTTAACAATATTTGTAATGGCTTCTAGTTGCCACTTATAATCTGCTATTATCGTAGCATTATGAGCTCCTTGTAAAATAATTTCTTGATTTTTTATTTCTATTGGAATAGCTAAATTTCGAATAACATTTTGTATTAATTTTTTTAAGCTTATTTTTTCTTGATGAAATTCTTCTACTCCTGCATCTAGTCTTGATAGTTTTAATAATGCTAAAATTAACCAATTCATCCATTCTATTTGTCTTCGAATTTCGTGCATAAATTGTTTTTTTGTTTTTTCTTCCATTCCGAGGATTTTCTATCATATTATCTAACATAATAGAAATAGAAGTAATCGGTGTTTTTAATTGATGGGATATGTCTGATATAGATTTCGATAATTGTTTTCTTTGTTTTTGTTCTGTATCTGCCTGTTCTTTTAATAGTATGGTTATTTTATATAATTCATTTCTAAGCTGTGTTAATTCATCTTCTGTATTTTTTTCGATTTCTAATGCATAATTTTTTTGCATGATTTGTTCCATATATTGGATTAATTTTTCTATTTTTTTATTTCTTCTTTGAAAAAAATATAAAATGGCAAGACTACATAAAATGATAACGCTAATTCCTACAATACTAATTTGAATGGCTTGCCATTTTTTTTGCTCTTCTACTTTTAAAATACTATTTTCTTGTGAGATATCAATTCCATATTTTTTTAATATTTTTTCTCCGTCTTCTTGATTTTCTGTATTATTTAAAATTTTAATAATTTCTTCTTCTTTTATTTCTGGATACTCTTTCTTTATTTCTGCCAGAATATTTCCAATGCTCTCATTCATCATTTTTGATTCTTTTTGTTTCTGAAATGAAAAAATAAGATGAAAAAGAAGGAGCCCTATTATTTGAATACTTATCAGTGTTATTAATAGTATTCTGTTTTCTCTATTTTTTAATCCTTTCATTTTAATCACCTATTCTATATCCAATTCCTCTTACTGTTTGGATAATCTTTCCTTGTTTATCTCCTATTTTTTCTCTTATTCTTTTAATATATACGGTAAGTGTATTATCATTTACAAAGTTTCCTGCAATATCCCATATCTTATCTAATAATTGTTCTCTTGTAATTAATTTATTTTGGTTTGTAAATAACATTAATAATATCTTATATTCTAAACTAGTGAAAATAATTTCTTGATTATTTTGATATACTTTTGCTTTTTTGGTATCTATTACAATATCTTGATATACAATTCTACTATTTGCCATATTTTTATCATATCTTCGTAATACACTATTAATTCTTGAAATTAATTCTCTAATACGAAATGGTTTAATAATATAGTCATCTGCTCCTATATCTAATCCTAGTACCACATTTGTTTCTTCATCTCTTGCAGTTAAAAATATAACCGGTACATCTTGTTTACTTTTTATTTCTTTACATATCTCAAAACCATTTCCATCTGGTAACGAAATGTCTAGTAAATATAAGTCAAATGTTTTTTCTAATTTCTTTTTCGTTTCTTTTACACTTTTAGCTATATCTACTTCAAATCCTTCTTGCTCTAAGGAATATTTTAATCCTAAAATAATGGTTTCATTATCTTCTATTAATAATATTTTTCTCATCTTCTCACCGTTTTTATGATATCTCATTTTTGCTGTTTTGAAATGACTATTTTGTCACTTGTTTTTTATTCCATTAATTTTTTTATTTCTTCATCTTGCTTTCTTTCTGGAGTAATAAAATAATAAGATTGTTTGTTTTGCTTTACTGCAATTTGGGCTAATTCTTTATCATTTCTTAATCTGAAACTTGCATATTTGATAATAATCCCTTTGTTTTCTATAGCTGCTTTTACTACTTCTTTATCATCTCTTAATTCTTCTGATGCATAATATAGAGTTTGTCCATCTTTTTGGCAACTTTTTAACATTACTTCTTTGTCTGCTTTTAATTTTTCAGATGCATAACATACTGTCCATGGTGCTGTTTCAACAGCTAGTAATACTAGTTTTTTGTTACCTTTTATCCTATCACTTGCAAATTCTAATGCTTCTCCATCTTGTAGTAAGGCTTGTTCTACTATCTCTTCGTCATCTTGTAATCTACTAGAAGCTAATTCTAAATTTTTTCCTCTTTCTTTTACTGCTTTTAACATAAATTCTTTATCATCTTTATTTATTTTAATTTCTTCTTCCATTTTTATGTTTCTTCGTTAATCAATAACGTTCTCCTTTTCCTCATTTTCATGTTTTTTATTTTATTATACTTCCTGAAAAATGTCAATTTCTTGCAGACAAACATTTGTGCTTTGTTTTTGTAATAATTCTTATTTCTTTAAATTCTTTTTAATTTTTTGTAATTCCACTTTACTGATTCCTACATATTTTTGAATTTTTTCATCTGGTTCTTTATCTTCTAACATCTTTTTTATGAACTTTTCTTCTGCTTCGACAATCCCTTGTTGTATCCCTTGTTGTATCCCTTGTTGTATCCCTTGTTCTATCCCTTGTTCTATCCCTTGTTCTATCCCTTGTTCTATCCCTTGTTCTATTCCTTGTTTCATTCCTTGTTCTATTCCTTGTTTCATTCCTTGTTCTGTTCCTTTTTTAGTTGCCACATCATTTATTTCTTCAAAAAGTTTACTTAATAAACCTAATCCTCTTAAAGGTTCCCCATATTCGTCTTTGAGTTTCTTTTTTGATAATCTTTCAATTATCTCATCTACTTCTTCTTCTGCCATTTTTTGTGGTAATGTATATGATACAATTCCCATAAATTTATCCATCTCCTCTCTTTGTTTTATTGTTTCACTTATTTTAATTACTTTTTGTTTTAATTCTTTTATGTCATCCACATTTTCTAATAAAGCTATTTTACTAATTAAATCATTTTTATTTAATGTAACCTGATTTTGAGTTTCAATTAAATTATATTGTGTTATTGTTTGAATACCTTGAAATCCTTCCCACTTTTCCTGTAATTCTGAAAGGTTAGTTGTAACATTCCATTTTCTTTTTCCTGTATATAAAACAACCGGAATTACAATCGGAATTTTATATCCTTTTTTTCCAATCAAATTTTCCCTTGTTTCTGCCCTTATTAATTCTATTCCATACATCCATATTCGATAAGGCATTTTTCTATCTATTCTAGATTGATGTTCAATTAAAAAATATATATTTCTATCCTTCATTTTATATATAATGTCTGCTTGTCTAAGCCTAAAATGACTTGTAATGAAACTAGTATTACTTTTTTCTAACTCTTCAGATTTTAATTTAGGATTTGGTTTTAAATAATTATTTAAAAATTTCGTAACTTGATTAACATCTCCTAACAAATTTCTATATATTTTATCATAAGGATGATGATAACTATATATTTCATCTTTGTCATTTAATGTCATTATTTTTTCACTAGCATATTCTTTATATTTCTCCATCGCATTAAGAGATACTGTATAATATATCATTACATACCTTCTTCCTTTATTATAATATCATTTAATTTATTTGTCAATATTTATCTTTAAGTAAATTTATTTTTTGGAAATTTTTTAGAAATAAATTTTTGAAATTTTGATAAAAAATTTTTTAGATTAAAGTGTTTATACTATACAACATTTTCCATTATTTGTCAATACAAAAAAACGACAAAATTTCTATTTGTCGTTTTATTTGCTTTGTTGAATTTATTATCTTTGGTTAAATATATTAAAATTTATATTGTTTTGTCCTTAAAATTAACTATCGTTGCTCCTACGCCTGCTTTTATTTTTACTGTTTTTTCTCCATTTCCGATTGTTTGATTGTCTTTCACTTTTTGATTATCTACTAAAAAATTACCTAGTCCTGTTTGTGCTTTTAATTGATATTCATCTTTGTTTCCCTCTATATTAAATTCTAATTTTCCTACTCCTGAGTCTACATCTGCTTTTTGCAAAATTTCTCCTGTGAAAATCATATCTCCTATTCCTGCTTCTAAATGCAATTCATCTACTGTCATTTCTTCTATTATTGTTTTTCCAGCTCCACCTTTTATATTAGCGTCTTTTGCAATGATACTTCTAATCTCACATTGTCCAACTCCCGCTTCTATTTCTATTTTTTCACATTCCAAATTTTCTATTTTGGTATTGTTTACACCTGTTTTTATTTCAACGGTTTCTAATTTTGTATTCTCTGGTATATAAATTACTACTTCTGGTACGGTATCTAAATTTTGAAACCATGTTGTATTCATTTTTTTGTCTTTTATTTGTAGTGTATTATTTTCCATTTTACATTCCATCTTTTCTGATACACGAGAAGCTTCTACCTTTAATTTATCACCTTTTTGAATGGTTAATCTGCATAAAGCAATATCTATTTTTAAATTTTCTACATTTTCATATTCTTGTGTTATATTTTGCATTCCTATTTCTTGTGTTGTATTGCTTTGCCATTGTTCTATTCCTATTGTAATTCCAAATATAGTTGTAAAAACTAGAATAATACCACTAATAATCATAAAAGACAAATAGGTTCCAAAGGCAATTGCTCCATATTTTATTATTTTTTGTAGTGTTGTCATTTAATATCAACACCTCCAAACATGCAAAAACTATTGATATAGATAGTTGGCAGACTTTCATTGTATTGTGTTTTTACTTTATTGCTGACACCTCCAAAAATAGGAGTTGATTTTACTTTGATATTGACATTAGTTGGAATAATAATATCTATTCCTCCAAAAATAGCATTTGCATTAATTACTTGGTCTTTACTAATAGTTGCATTTTTTAAATCTAATTTTACACTTCCAAAAATGGCATCTAAATTTGCTCCTTTAAATTCTTGACCATTATAATCTGCGTTTTGTCCTCCAAAAGTAGCACAATATTCCTCACCTTTTGTTTTTTCGTTATTCAATTTTTTTATTTTTTCACTTACATTTTTGTTAATAGTATCTTTAAAAATAATGCTAAGTCCTATCATAACTAAAATGAATGGAAAGATTAGCTTTCCTACCATTGTAAAAGATAGAATATTTTGTGCACATAATAGGAAAACAATTCCTATCACTAACCAAATGATGCTCCATATTTTACTTTCATTTTTGAATAACCCAATTAAGCTTGGAATAATGATGATAAGTGTCCACCATCCTCTAAAAAATATGTTAATATCTGTTATTCCTAATGCATTTAAGCCAAAAATAATTCCTATTACGACTAATATTAATCCCCATAAAATATTTTCAAGTTTTTTCATTTTTCTTTGTATGGCTTTGCCATAACTCTCCTTCCTTTTTTCCTATATTTTTAAAAAACAATTTTATCTACTATTTCAAATGTAGCATCTTCTTCTGTTAAAACAATGTCAAAATGTTTTTGATACACTTCCAAATTTTCTTTTATTTTTTTATTTAGTATTCCTATTTTTAAAGTTTTATCCCATTTATTTTCTTCTATCATTTGCTCATCTTCTACTAAATCACCTATTAAGATAGCATATTCTTTATCTTGTAGTTTTTGTAGTATTTGTTTTGGCAAATGACCTACCATTGTTTTATTTAAGGTATGTATCATATTTGCTTGATTAAATTTTTTCATCTTTCCCTCTGTATTGAATTCTATAAAATTTAGGTATTA
The DNA here is from genome assembly GCA_944389395.1 of uncultured Clostridia bacterium. Classification (GTDB taxonomy): domain Bacteria; phylum Bacillota; class Clostridia; order TANB77; family CAG-508; genus CAG-269. Next base: position 22,558 of record CALXME010000016.1, read on the forward strand.
TTTGGGTTCATTTTTAAATTCTCATTTTTGTTATTTGTTATATATTTCATTTTTTCTCCTTTTTGTTAGTTAGTTTGGCATTCAAACCTGGAACTAATGCCACTGGAACTAATGCCAAAAAGTTGGCATCCAAACCTGGAACCAATGCCAACTTTTTTGCTATTCTTCTTCTTTGGTCGTATTGATTTTTAATAATTTAAAGATTTCTACAATAACAATAGGTGCTAATATTAATCCTATTAATTCCAAAATATTTTCTGTTGGTAATAATGGTATACTAAATACTGTTCTTAATGCTGGTACTGCTAAAATAACAAACATTAAAGCTGCTGATGCAAGTACTGCCCAAATTAGTTTACTATTATTAAATACTTTTGTTTTAAATAAAGACCTTTTGTTATCTCTTACATTAAATACATGTGCTAGCTCAGATAATGCTAGTGTAACAAATGCCATTGTTTGCCCTACCTCTATTTTAGATTCATCTAAAGTTAATCCATCTATTGGCTCTGTTGTTGTTGCTAAACCTATCATAAATGCTCCTAATGTTAATAGTCCAATCATAACTCCTTGATAAATAACTCTCCATGTCATTCCTTTGGTAAATACACCTTTACTTGGTTTTGCTGGTTTTCTGTTCATGATATCTTTGTTGGCTGGATCAAATGCTAATGCTAGTGCTGGTAATGAATCTGTTACTAAGTTTATCCATAAGATATGGATTGGTAATAATATTTCTAGATGTGTAATATCTGTTATTCCAAACCATGTTGCAAATAATGGTGTACATAGTGTTGCTAAAAATAATACAATGATTTCTCCAACATTACTTGATAATAGAAATTGAATTACTTTTAAAATATTATCATAAATTCTTCTTCCTTCTTCTACTGCAGATACAATTGTTGCAAAGTTATCATCTGTTAATATAACATCTGCAGCTTCTTTTGCAACATCTGTTCCTACTATTCCCATTGCACATCCTATATCAGATGTTTTTAATGCTGGGCTATCATTTACTCCATCTCCTGTCATGGCTACTATTTCTCCGTTTTTTTGCCATGCTTTTACAATTCTTACTTTATGTTCTGGAGATACTCTAGCATATACTGAAAATTGTCTTACCTTTTTTTCTAGTTCTTCGTCTGACATTTTTTCTAGTTCTAAACCAGTAATTGCTTCTTCTTCTTTTTCTAAAATTCCTAATTTTTTGGCTATGGCTGTTGCTGTGATTTTGTGATCTCCTGTTATCATAACTGTTTTAATCCCTGCAGTTTTACATTTTTCTACTGCCTTTTTAGCTTCTTCTCTTGGTGGATCTATCATTCCAACCATTCCAATAAAGGTTAGGTCTTTTTCCATTTCTTCCATTTCTTGTTTAGTTGGTTTATGGTCTAATTCTTTATACGCACAAGCTAACACTCTTAATGCTTCTTTTGCCATTTCTTCATTTTTTTGTCTAATGGTCTTGCTATATTCTTCTAAATCCTGTTTCTTTTCATTATTGAAAATATAGCTATTACAGCATTTTAGTAATTCATCTACTCCACCTTTTGTATATACCATATATTTTCCATTTTCTTCATTTACTGTTGTCATTAATTTTCTATCAGAATCAAATGGTATTTCATCAATACGTGGCATTTGATTATAAATGTTTGAATCATACTCTAATTTAAATGCCATATCTACTAATGCTGTTTCTGTTGGATCTCCAGTTAAACTTCCATCTTTAGATATTTTTGTATCATTACATAACATATTCGCATATATTAATTTTTCTAAATCTTCTTTTTGTTCGTATTTTTTCATATCTGATAAATTTGATATTTGACTATTAATAAAGATTTTTTCTACTGTCATTTTGTTTTGTGTTAGTGTTCCTGTTTTATCAGAACAAATAACAGTGGCACTTCCTAATGTTTCTACTGCTGGTAGTCTTTTTACAATTGCGTTTTTCTTTACCATTTTTTGGACACCTATTGCTAAAACGATTGTAGATACTGCAACTAATCCTTCTGGTATTGCTGCTACCGCTAAACTAACTGCTGTCATAAACATCTGAATAGGTTCTTTTCCTTGAATTAATCCAATTATAAATATAATAACACAAATTGAAATTGCTACAATTCCTAGTGTTTTTCCTAACCTATTTAATTTTTGTTGCAATGGTGTTTCTTGTTTTTCTGTTGCATTTATCATTCCTGCAATTTTACCAACTTCTGTTGTCATTCCAGTTTCTACTACAATTCCTTTTCCTCTTCCATAAGTTACTAAGCTAGAAGAGAATAGCATATTTAATCTATCGCCAATACCTATTTCTGTACCTTCTATTTTTTCCGCATTTTTTTCTACTGGTACAGACTCTCCTGTTAAAGATGATTCTTGTGATTTTAAGTTGACAGCTTCTATAATTCTTAAATCTGCTGGAATATAATCTCCTGTATCTAATACCACAATATCTCCTGGGACTAATTCTTTTGCTGGAACTACTGTTATTTCTCCATTTCTTATTACTTTAGATGCATGATCTGTTAGTTTTTGCAAAGCTTCTAATGATTTTTCAGCTTTAGATTCTTGAGTTACTCCAATAATCGCATTGACAATAACTACAATTAAAATAATGATTGTATCTGTTACTCCTTCTCCTTCTGCTATTCCTACTGCTCCTGATACAATTGCTGCAATGATTAATACAATGATTGAAAAATCTTTAAATTGGTCTAAAAATCTTTGTAACAATGTTTTCTTTTTGGCGGCTTTTAGTTCATTTAGTCCATATTTTTCCCTATTTTTTTTCACTTGCTCTGTGGATAATCCCTTTTCAATGTCAGTTTGTAGTTCTTGCTCCACCTCTTTTACCTCTTTGTTAAACCAATTGGCTTTTTCCAATTTTGACCACTCCTTTTTCTTATTTTTAACATTTATAATAAATTTTATAACAAACTTTAACTTTTTAAATTTGAAAAATACTATTTTTGAAAATAAAAAAGACTATTAAAGGATTTTTTATTTTTTCCTTTAAAAGTCTTGCTTACTATTAGAAATAGTTTACTAACCAGATATTTAATATATCGCGACTGTTGATTAGCAATTAAAAAGCTACTCCCTTTTAATATGTTATTTTCATTGGTGACCCGTACGGGAATCGAACCCATGATTCCACCTTGAGAGGGTGGCGTCTTAACCGCTTGACCAACGGGCCTTTTTTGTACCAATTATTTATATCATTTTTGAAAGAATTAGTCAACGGTTTTGAGCTTATTTTTGTTAAATTTGGTTACTAGTTAATGTTTTTTCACTTATCATTACTCAAAAGTATTGTTCTATTAATATTTTGCAGGCAAGACCCGGATTGTTACACCCCAAGCTTGCTTTTGCCAAATAATATTAATAGAACAATACTTTTGAATATTTATTTTTTACTCATTATCTAGTAATTAAATTTGTTTTTTCCTTTTATTTGTAGTATAATTAAGTTAGTCCTTAATATAGGAGGGATTTCTATGAAGAAAAAAAATAATGAATTTAAAGAAAAAATTGTGGCTTTAGCTAAACTTCACAAAGATGAGGTTTCTATTAAAGAAATAAAAAAAGAACCTCTTAGTATTATAGATATTCAAAAAGCAACAGAGGTTGTTGTACCTTATGAAACCAAAGAGGAAAAAGAGAAAAGAATTAAAGCAGAACGTGAAAAGTATTTAGGAGCAAATAGAAAAAGAGCCCCAGATGGTTCTCCTGGGGAATTTAGAGATTTATAATGTTAAAGCTCGAGGGAATTTTATTGAAATCCCTCGAGTTTTTTAATCATACCATTCTAATTCCCAATCATCTAAAATAACCGTATCGCCTTCACAAACTCCCATTTCTTTTAGTTTGTCTTCTATTCCCATGTTCTTCAAACATTTTTGTAAGTAATACATCGATTCATTATCTTCGATATTAATTCTACCCATTAATCTTTGGACTGCTTTTCCGGAAACAATAAATACTCCATTTTCTTCTTTAATTGTCCAGTTATCTTTTTCATCCTCTAATGTGTATACCATTTTATCTTCTATTTCTATTAACTCTTCTTTTGGTAATGTTTTTAATGTTTCTGTTACATAATCAATTAATTCTTGAACGCCTTGTCCAGTAGCAGCAGATATTTTAAATAACTCTAGTCCTTTTTCTTTTGCTAATTTTTCTACTGCTTTTAATTCTTTGCTTTTTGTTTCATCAATGACATCTATTTTATTTGCTACAATAATTTGTTTACGTTTAGATAATTTTTCACTATATTTTTTTAATTCTTTGTTAATAGCTTCAAAATCTTCTACTGGATTACGCCCTTCTTGACCTGAAACATCTAAGAAATGTAGTAATAATCTTGTTCTTTCTACATGTCTTAAAAATTGAATTCCTAATCCTACTCCTTCACTTGCTCCTTCTATAATTCCGGGGATATCTGCAATTACAAACCCATCTCCATTTTTGGTTTTTACCACTCCTAAATTAGGAACAATCGTTGTAAAATGATAATTCGCAATTTTAGGTTTGGCTGAAGTGACACTTGCTAAAAAAGTAGATTTTCCCACATTAGGAAATCCCAGTAATCCTACATCTGCCAATAGTTTTAATTCTAGTATTAATTCTTTTTCTTCTCCTTTTTCTCCATCTTCTGAAAATCTAGGAGCTTGTCTTGTGGCAGTTGCAAAATGGGAATTTCCTCTTCCACCTCGTCCACCTTTTAATACTAATTCTGTTTGATTTGGTTTGGATAAATCTGCTACTACTTTTCCCGTTTTAGCATCTTTTATTACTGTGCCAATTGGTACTTTGATATATAAATCTTCTCCATATTTCCCATTGCAATGACTTCCGCTTCCATTTTCTCCATTTTTTGCTTTAAATTTTCTATTATAGCGAAAATCAATTAATGTATTTTTATCTTTATCTACTTGAAAATAAATGTTTCCACCATTTCCACCATCTCCACCATCTGGTCCGACCGGCAGCTACATATTTTTCACGGCGAAAAGTGGCTGCTCCATTTCCACCATCTCCTGATTTTATAGTGATTTTTGTATAATCTGTAAACATCGCTTTCTCCTTTACAAAATGTTTATTCAAAATAATCTAATTTCATTGCTTTTTTTACTTTTTTCATAGTTTGTTTTGCGACTTCTCTTGCTTTTTTAGTTCCTTCTATTAAAATTTTATCTACTTCTTCTGGATGTGCTTCATAATAAGCTCTTTTTTCTCTTATTGGTCTTAATTCTTCTATGATATTTTTAGCAAGTTGTTTTTTACAAGCTACACATCCTCTTTTTCCTGCCTTACACTCTTCACATACTGTTTTTACATCTTCTTTTGGTGTAAATAAATTATGATAATAAGCTACCATACATATATCAGGATTTCCTAAATCATCTTTTTTTATTCTATTAGGGTCTGTAATAGCACTCATTACTTTTTTGGTAATTTCTTCTTCTGTATCAGATAAATAAATTGCATTTCCTAAAGATTTTCCCATTTTTTCATTGCCATCTAATCCTTTGATTCTTTTTGAATTAGATAAAACTGCTTTTGGTTCTTTTAGTACTTCTCCATAAATACTATTGAATTTACGCACAATTTCTCTACATTGTTCTATCAATGGTAACTGATCCTCTCCTACTGGAACCAATTCTCCTTCGAAAGTAGTAATATCTGCTGCCTGACTAACAGGATATCCTAAAAATCCATAAGTAACACTTTCTCCAAATAACTCTTTTTTTTGTGCAATTTCTGTTTTTACAGTTGGATTTCTTTCTAGTCTTGCAATTGTTACTAAATTAGAATAGTATACTGTCAATTCTGCTGTTTCTGGTATCATAGATTGCACATATATAGTTGTTTTTTTAGGGTCAATTCCTATAGATAAATAATCTATTGCAACTTCCCTTACATTTTTTCTAACTTTTTCTGGTTCGTTAAAATTATCAGTTAGTGCTTGCACATCTGCAATTAAAATAAATTGGTCATATTCTGGATTTTCTTGCATTTCTAATCTTGTTTTTAAAGAACCAAAATAATGTCCTATATGTAATCTTCCAGTTGGTCTATCTCCTGTTAATATTCTTTTTTTCTCCATCTTCTTACCTTTCCTTTCTTCAAAATCAAGTTATAAAATATCATTTTCAGCTTTTAATCTACTAATTTTGCAATTAAATCATATTCTTTTGTGTCTATAATTTGTGCTTCTGCAAACTGATTGACTAATTCTTGTGCATTTTCTTTTTCATTTTTGATAAATACCAGTCCATCCATATCTGGAACATCTTGCATTGTTCTTCCAATAAGATATTTTCCGTCAAAAGATATGTTTTCTATTAATACTTTACATTTTTTCCCTAACCATTTTTTTAAGTTTTGTCGTGAATTTTTTTGTTGTATTTTCATTATTTTATTATATCTTGCTTTTTTTGTGTTTCCATGTATTTGTTCTGGTAGTCTTGCTGCTGGTGTTCCTTCTTCTTTAGAATACATAAAAACTCCTAACTTATCAAATTTTGAGTTTGCTACAAATTCTTCTAATTCTTTGAATTGTTCCTTTGTTTCTCCTGGGAATCCTACAATTAAACTAGTTCTTAATGTTACTTCTGGTATTTGTTTCCTTATTTTTTGGATTAATTCTTCTATTTGTTCTTTGCTGGTTCTTCTATTCATTCTTTTTAAAACTTGATTAGAAATATGTTGTATTGGTATATCAAAATATTTTGCTATTTTAGGTGTTGTTGCTACTGTTTGGATTAATTCGTCTGTAATTCCTTCTGGATAAGAATATAGAAAACGTATCCATTCAATCCCTTTTATTTTACTTAATTCCTTTAGTAAACTAGCTAATTTGCTTTCTCCATATAAGTCGATTCCATATTTTGTGGTATCTTGTGCAATAATAATCAATTCTTTAATTCCTTGTTTTACAAGTTTATTTGCTTCTTCTAAAATATCTTCTTTTTTTCTACTTACAAATTCACCTCTTATTAAAGGAATAGCACAATATGTACATTTATTACTACATCCTTCTCCAATTTTTAAATATGCATAATTGTTCCCAGTAGTAATAGTTCTATTTAAGAATTGTTCTTGTGTTAACATTGGCATAACTTTATTTGCTTTTTTATTTTTTTCGTATTTTATACCATTTTCTTGATACCTGTTTGGTTTTATTAGTGCTACTATTTTTTCCCACATTTGATTATAATCTTCTATTTTTAAGAATAAGTCTACTTCTGGCAAAGCTTTTACTAAATCCTCATAATATCTTTGTACTAAGCATCCCATCACTATTAGATATTGGCATTTTTGATGTTTGTATTCAGCCATTTCTAAAATCGTATTAATAGCTTCTTCTTTAGCAGTTTCGATAAAGCCACATGTATTTATTACTATTATTTGTGCATCTTCTGCTTCATTTACTATTATATAATTATTTTTTTTAAATTCTCCAATTAAAACTTCTGTATCTATTAAATTTTTACTACATCCTAATGATACAAATCCTACTTTCATTTTTTGTTATGTTAATTATATAATTAACATTTTCTCCTTTCTTTAATTTTCTTTATGGCTACATATATGTTTTCTTGTCATTTCCATTAAATCTAATTTTGTAAATCCTTCTACCTGTGTTTTTGTTCTATCTTTTTTTAATTCTTCTTTTAGCAAATTTTCTATCTTTTCTTTATCTTCTTCGTCTTTCATATCTATATAATCAATAATAATAATTCCACCAATATCTCTTAACCTTATTTGTTTTGCAACTTCTATTGTTGCTTCTTTATTAACTAAAAATACGGTTTGTTCAACATCATTTTTTCCTGTATATTTTCCAGTATTGACATCTACAGCTGTTAATGCTTCTGTTTTGTCAATCGTAATAAATCCTCCACACTTTAACCAAATTTTTCTATTTTGCATCTTACTAATTTGCTCATTTATATTATTTTTATCAAACAAATCTTTTTCTTTGTCATATAATATTTGTAGATTTTTATATTCTTTATTTTCTTTTTTTAAAATTTCTAGTCTTTGTTCTTCTTTTTTATCATTTGTTATAATTGTTTTTAAATCTTTATTTGATAAATCTATCAACATTTTTTCGATAATATCTTCACTTTTATATAATAGTTTAGGTTCATTTTTTTCTGGATCTATACTTGTTTTTAATATTTTATTCCATTTATTTTCTATATATTTAATATCTTCTATTAATTCTTGTGTTTTATTTTTAGCTGATGTTCTGATAATAGCACCATTTCCTGGTGTTAAGTTTTCTTTTACTAAAGAAATTAGCCTTTCTTCCTCTTTTTTATCTTCTATTTTTTGAGATATTGTAATGATATCTGTATTTGGCATTAATACGATATATTTACTTGGTAAATTTATATGTGTAGAAATTCTTGCTCCTTTTTTTTCATTACTATCTTTTTTTACTTGCACTAATATTTTTTGTTCTGGTTTTAATAATTTCTCAATATGCATTTGATTTTCGATTAAATTTCTATCTTGTTTTACTTCATCTATTTTAGGTAAAATATCTTTAAAATGAATAAAACTATTTTTTCCTGTTCCAATATCAACAAATGCTGCTTGAATTCCTTTCACAATATCTTTTACAATACCTATATATATATTTCCTTCTTTTCTTTCTAATTCATTATCTTCTTCATAATACTCTACTAAGTTTCCATTTTCGACTAATGCAATTTGTTTTTGTTTTTCTTCTTTTTTTATGATTAATTCTAACATCTTTGCCCTTCCTTTTAATTAAATTGATTCATTGCAACATCTATTCCTGATTTTAAAATTTCGATAATTGCATCTTTTGCTTTTGTAGTGGCTTTGTCTAATATTTCTTGTTCTTCTTTTGGAATAGGTCCTATTACATAGTAAATATTATCAGATTTATCTTTAGGTGTTCCTATTCCGACACGAATCCTTGGAAAATTCTCACTTTTCAAATGTTCTACAACCGATTTCATTCCATTATGAGAACCTGCTCCTCCTTTTTTTCTGATTTTTACTTTTCCTATGTCAATATCCATATCATCATATATAACTAGAATATTTTCTACCGGTATATGATAATAATTTACTACTTCTTGGATACTTTCCCCGCTTAGGTTCATATAGGTCTGTGGCTTTAATAAGATTACTTTTTGTTTTTCTATTTCTCCTATTCCATATAATCCTTTAAATTTTTTTTTCGTTATTTCTATTTGGTATTGTTTTGCTAATTTATTGATTACATGAAATCCCATATTGTGTCTTGTTTGTTCATATTCTTCTTCTGGGTTTCCTAATCCCACTATTAAATACATCTTTTCCCCTCGTTTCTTTCCTATGTTTGTTTATACTTTACATTTAGACTATTCTATTTTACCTTGTTTTTGGCTTTTTTTCAAGTTTTTCTTTAAAATAGAACAAAAAAAAGCACTTGATAGTGCTTTTTCATCTATACATTATTCTGCTGATTCTTCTGTTCCTTCAGCTTCTGGAGCTTCATAAGCTTCTAAGATAGCTTTTTGGATTTTTTCTCTTGTTTCAGCATTGATTGGATGAGCTATATCTTTGAATTCTCCGTTTGGAGTTTTTCTACTTGGCATAGCTATAAATAATCCATTTTGACTTTCGATAACTTTAATATCATGAATAACAAATTCGTTATCGAATGTTACAGAAGCAACAGCTTTCATTCTGTTCTCTGAATTTACTTTTCTTAAACGTACATCTGTGATTTGCATTTTGCGTGCACCGCCTTCCTTAAGTTTTAAATATATTTTGTACATATTTTAATCTTATGTACAATTATATTATTCTTCATAAAAAATTTTTTCCCTTCTTTTTTTGAAAAAATTTTAAGTTTTTTTGTAATTTTTTGTAACTTTCAATTTTTTCAAAAACATCTATCACAACTTATGCTTATTTTCATATTCTATATTGTTCTTACTATTCACAGATGTTTTATATAATATCATGTTTTTTTATTATTAATTTATTTGTTGTAATTGTAACATATTAATATTATTTTAATTTTTAATTTTTTCTTATAAACTATTGAATTTTTAACTGTTACATTATATAATTTATCTGTTATTTAAAAGGAGTGTACAAAATGCCAAATATTGATATCTTAAAGAAATATAAAAACATCCATATGATAGGAATTGGTGGTGTAAGTATGAGCGGAATTGCTGCCATCCTTCACAATTGGGGATTTACCATAACTGGTTCTGATACTTGTTGTTCTGAATCTGTACAAAGTTTATTAGAAAAAGGAATTAAAGTTTCGATTGGTCATGATTTATCTGATATCGGAGCATCTGATGTTGTAGTATATTCTGCTGCTATTAAACAAGATGATCCTGAAATGTTAGAAGCAAAAAGATTACATATCCCAACTATAGAAAGAGCAGATTTTTTAGGAGAATTAACAAGATGTTATCAAGATACAATTTGTATTTCTGGTACACATGGAAAAACAACAACTACTTCTATGGTTTCTCTTTGTTTTTTAGAAGCTTTAGAAGATCCTAGTATTCAAGTAGGTGCTTTTTTAAAGCAGTTAGGTGGAAATTATAAAGTAGGAAATAGTGAGCATTTTATTATAGAAGCTTGTGAATATGTAGAAAGCTTTTTAAAATTTAGTCCAAAAACAGAAATTATTTTAAATATTGATAATGATCATTTAGATTATTTTAAAACTTTTGAAAATATTAAAAAAGCTTTTATTAAATATGTTAAATTATTGCCATCTAATGGATTACTTGTAGTAAATGGAGATGACTCTAATTGTTTAGAAGTTTCATCTTATACAGATGCAAAAGTAATTACTTATGGTATTACAAATAAACATACAAACTTTTTTGCTGTTAATATTGTTTTCGATAAAGATGGATTTGCAGAATTTGATGTTGAACATAATGATAGTTTTTATGAAAGAATAAAATTATCTGTTCCTGGTATGCACAATGTTTTAAATGCATTAGCATGTATTGCTGTTTGTGATGCTTATGGAATTGGAAAAGAAGCCATCAAATCTGCTTTATTTAAATTTACTGGTGCACATCGTAGGTTTGAATTTAAAGGTAAAATAAATGGAAAAGTTAGTGTGTATGATGATTATGGACATCATCCAACTGAAATTGTAGCTACTGCAAAATCTTTGATGAATAAAAAATATCATAAATCTTGGGTTGTTTTTCAACCTCATACTTATAGCAGAACTAAGAGTTTACTAGATGATTTTGCAAAAGCTTTACTGAATTTTGACCATATTATTGTTTTAGATATATATGCTGCTAGAGAAAAAAATACTTATGGTATTTCTTCTAAAGATTTAGTTAATAAAATTATATCTTTAGGGAAAAATGCTTCTTATATTCCTGATTTTGATGAATGTGTTTCTTATATAAAAGAACATGTAGAAGATGATGATATTGTTATGACTTTAGGTGCTGGAACTGTTACAGAAATTCGGTTCTATGCTAATAGAATAATTTAGAATTGGTTTCCCGGATGGGGTTGGCATTGGTTCGGGGTTGGCATTGGTTCGGGGTTGGCATTGGTTCCAGGTATGGAT
>CALXME010000017.1 GCA_944389395.1 uncultured Clostridia bacterium
AAATTTGGCATCCAAACCTGGAACCAATGCCAACCCATCCAAACCTGGAACCAATGCCAACCCCCAACCTGGAACCATCAGCACCATCAGCAAATTTAGAAATTTTCTTAAAACAGTTGTAAAAAAAGGAAAAAATTGATATACTTAAATAGAAATTTAAGTATATCTTTTTTTGGTATACAAAAGGAGGAAAAAATATGAGTGAAGAAAACAATATAAAAGAAGAAAATGGTGAAGTTGTAGAATTACAAGAACAAGAAGAAATAAAAACAGAAAATGAAGGAATAAAAATATCTAATGATGTAGTAGCAGTAATAGCAGGAGTAGCCGTATCAGAAGTTCCAGGAGTAGCTGGAATGGCAGGAGGATTTGCAGGAGGAATCACAGAAGTATTAAGTGGGAAGAAGAATTTAGCAAAAGGAATCAAAGTAGAAGCAACAGAAACAGATGCTAAAATTGATGTTAATATTATTGTGGAATATGGTTCTAGAATACCAGATGTAGCATTTGAAATTCAAAATAGAGTAAAAAAAGCAGTAGAAAGTATGACAGGTTTAAAAGTTCAAGAAGTAAATGTACATGTACAAGGAGTTAATACAGATATTGTAAAAGAAGAAAAAACAGAAAATGAAGCAGAAAATATAGAAGAAACACAAGAATAAAATGAAAATTGAAATAGGAGGAAATAAAAATGAAAATTTTAGAAAAAATCACATTAATTATATATTCTAATATTATGCTAATATTATCTATTATCCTATGTTTACTTGTATTTGGATGGTTAGATATTGGACTAGTAGGAGATTTGATAAAAAATATAATTCAAGGAGAAGTATCAGGAAATGTCGTATTAGGTTTATCTGTTGTTTTTATACTTCTTTCTATTAAATGTATTTTCTTTGATTCAAGTTCAAAAGAACAAATTAAAGAAAGACAAGGTGTGTTATTAGAAAACGAAAGTGGAAAATTAATGATTTCCAAAGAAACAATTGAAAATTTAGTAAATTCTGTTGTACAAGATTTTGAAAGTGCACAAGAAGTTATTACAAGAGTAGAATTAGATAAAGAAAATAATGTAAAAGTATATGCTAATTTAGTAGTAAGCTCAAATGCAGTTATTAAAGAATTATCTGCAAATTTGCAAGAAAAGATAAAAGATAAAATAAAAAAAGCAACTGATTTAGAAGTAAAAGAAGTAAATATAACAGTAAAGAAAGTAGCACCAAAACAAACAGAAGATGCATAAAATAGTTCAACATAAATAGAAAGGAGCGGATACAAAATGGAAGGATTTAAAAGCTTTTGGAGTCAGTATAAGGGAGCAATTATTGGTATACTAATTGCTATCTTAATTTTAATTACAAGATTACATGATTTAATTTTAGCAATTGTTATTATTGTATTAGGTGCCATTGTTGGAAATTATGTGCAACAAAATAAAGAAGAGGTAAAAACTAAATTAAAGAAATTTATTGATAGAATGTAATAATAGAAGGGGAAAGATATGAACAGATCAGCTATGAGAGAGCAAGCATTTAAATTAATTTATAGCTTAGAAATAACAAAACAAGAAGAATTACAAGAGCAAGTAGAGTTGTTTTTAGAAAGTAATGAAATAAAAGATGAAAATGCTAAAAAATATATTCAAGATGCAATATTCGGAATTGAAAAAAATAAAAAAGACATAGAGTCATTAATAGAAAAAAATTTAAAAACAGATTGGAAAATAGACAGAATATCTAAAGTAGATTTATCTATTTTAAAACTTGCTATCTATGAAATAAAATATAAAGAAATACCATTTAAAGTTGTTATTAATGAAGCTGTTGAATTAGCTAAAAAATATGGAGAAGATAGTTCTAAAAATTTTGTTAATGGAATATTAGCAAGTGTTGTAAAAGTAGATAACTAGAAGATATAAAAATGAGGTTAGAAAAATGAATTATGCACAAATGGCTATAACAGTTACTAGTTTAAATCAATATATAAAAAATAAAATAGCAGATGATGAGTATTTAAATAATGTGTTAGTAAAAGGAGAAATATCTAATTTTAAAAACCATTATACTGGACATCTCTATTTTACATTAAAAGATGAAAATTGCTTAATCAAATGCATTATGTTTAAATCTTATGCTCAAAAATTAAACTTCATGCCTAAAGACGGCATGAAGGTAATTGTTTTAGGGACAGTTTCTGTATTTGAAAGAGATGGAGTTTATCAAATTTATGTAAAAGCAATGCAAGAAGATGGGATTGGTGATTTATATACTAGATATCAAGAATTAAAAAACAAATTAGAAAAAAAAGGAATGTTTGATGAAACACATAAGATTCCAATTCCTAAAATGCCAGAAGTAATAGGAGTACTCACATCACAAACAGGTTCCGTTATACGAGATATTATCAATGTATCTACTAGAAGAAATCCTAATGTTGTGATTCGTCTATTACCTGTTCCAGTACAAGGAGAAGGGGCTGCAGAAAAAATTGCGGCAGGAATAGAATGGATGAATAAAAATAAAATGGCAGATGTATTGCTCTTAGCAAGAGGAGGAGGTTCTTTAGAAGACTTATGGCCATTTAATGAAGAAATTGTAGCAAATAGTATTTATAATTCAGAAATTCCAATTATATCAGCAGTAGGACACGAAACAGATTTTACAATTGCAGATTTTGTGGCAGATTTAAGAGCTCCTACACCGTCTGCAGCAGCAGAACTTGCAGTCCCAGATGTATATGAGATAAAACAGAAAATAAATACTTATCAAAATAGATTAAGAATGGCACTTACTAAAAAAGTAGAAGTGATGAGATTGAGATATGAAAAGTGTATGAATAGTACTGTATTTAAAGAACCAACTAGGAAAGTTCAAGAATCTTATCTTCAAGTAGATAATATAATAAAGCGATTAGAAAATACAATAAGAACACAACTAGAAAGGGAAAAATCAAAATTTGGAAAAATTGTTTCTAGTTTAGATGCATTAAGCCCTTTAAAGACATTAACAAGGGGATATTCTATTGTAGAAAAACAAGGAAAAATTATACGAAAAAAAGAAGAGGTTAAGTCACAAGATAATATTACAATTAGATTATCAGATGGAAAAATAACAGCAAAGGTACAATAGGAAAATTTAAAAAAGGAATGTGAGTAAAATGGAGAAAAAGACAATTACATTAATGATAGTAACAATAGTTGCATTTATTATTTTGATAGTAGGAATGTGTTATGGATTCTTTTATTCTGCAAATAAAGAACAAGAAAAAAATGAGATAACACAAGAGGTAAATACAGAAAATGTACAAGAAGAAAATAATGTAGTAGATGAAGAAAAAGAAAATATTATAGAAACAACAAATAATGTTTCAGAAAATGTTATAGTAGAAGAACCTGTTGCACAAAATGTGCCAGATACGAGTAATCAAATAATCGGAAAAGAAGAAGCAGAAACTGCTAGTGAAAATGTAGGTTTAACAGAAGAGGAAAAAGCAATTGAATTAGTAAAAGAAAAATGGGGAGCACAAGACACTTCTGTTGTTTATGCTGTAGCTAATCGAGAAGGAAATATTTATATGGTTTCTGTTACAAATAAAGAAACAACAGCTGTACTTGCTTGGTATCAAGTAAATATGCAAACTGAAGAAGTAGTGCAACAATAAAAGGGGGAATTATTTTGAAAAAAACATTTGAAGAACAAATGAAAGTATTAGAAAATATTGTAAATGAACTAGAAAAAGGTAATTTAAATCTAGATGAATCTGTTGCTAAATTTGAAGAAGGAATGAATATATCTAAAGAATGTAACAAAATATTAGAACAAGCAGAAAAGAAAATCACAATTTTATTACAAGACGACGAAAAATTAACTGAAAAAGAATTTAAAGTAGAAGAATAAAAGAGAGGATGTAAAAAAATAATGAATGATATTATGACATTTATACAAAACAAATACATATATATACCATTTTTACTATGGTTTGGAATACAATTATTCAAATTAATATATGATTTAGTTACTACAAAAAAATTCAATTTTAAAAGAATTATGGGAGCAGGAGGAATGCCAAGTTCTCATTCAGCAGTAGTGGTAGGACTTGCAACTTTAATTGGAAAATATGAGGGAGTAGGGACTCCTATTTTTGCACTTGCATTTATAGTAGCATTTGTTGTAATGTATGATGCATGTGGAGTAAGAAGAGCAGCTGGAAAACAAGCAGAGTTATTAAATAAATTAGTTGAAACTCCAGGATTAACAGGAGTACAGGTATCTGAAAAATTAGTAGAAGTATTAGGGCATACACCATTTCAAGTACTAGTAGGAGCCCTAATCGGATTAGTAGTAGGTTTAATTGTATAAAGAACGATTTTATTGCGTTCTTTTTTATTGTATAACAAGGCTTATATAAAACATACTAGATAAATTAATCAAAAAGATTGGGGGAAGTAAACATGACTGATATCGAAATTGCAAGAAGTACAAAACTAGAAAAAATTGTAGACATAGCAAAAAAAATAGGGATAGCAGAAGACGACATAGAACAATATGGAAAATATAAAGCCAAAATAACAGATGCAGTATATGAACAAAGAAAAGAGCAAAAAGATGGAAAACTGGTTTTAGTAACAGCCATTAGTCCAACACCACTAGGAGAAGGAAAAACAACTATTTCTATTGCTATTGCGGACGGATTAAGAAAAATAGGAAAAAAATCTATTTTAGCATTAAGAGAACCTTCTCAAGGTCCAGTATTTGGAATAAAAGGGGGAGCAACAGGTGGAGGAAAAGTGCAAATAGCTCCAATGGAAGACATTAACCTGCATTTTACAGGAGATATTCATGCTATGACTGCAGCAAACAATCTATTAGCTAGTATGATTGATAATCATATTTATTTTGGAAATGAATTAGGATTTGAAAAAGTAGTATGGAAAAGGTGTTTGGATTTAAATGATAGACAACTAAGAACAGTACAAACAGGTTTATCCCAGGAAAAAAATATAGTACCAAGAGAAGACCATTTTGATATTACAGTTGCTTCTGAAATTATGGCTATAGTTTGTCTGGCTAAAGATAGAGAAGATTTAAAAGAAAAATTAGGAAATATATTAGTTGGATACAATAAAAAAGGAGAACCAATTTATGCAAAACAATTAAAAGCACAAGGAGCAATGGCTGTATTATTAAAAGATGCCATGAAACCAAATTTGGTACAAACTTTAGAACATACCCCAGCAATTGTACACGGAGGACCTTTTGCCAATATTGCGCATGGATGTAATAGCATTATAGCAACGAAATTAGCATTAAAATTAGGAGATTATGTTATAACAGAAGCGGGATTTGGTGCAGATTTAGGAGCAGAAAAATTTTTAGATATCAAATGTAGAAAAGCAAAAATCCAGCCAGATGCAGTTGTATTAGTAACTACACTTAAAGCCATAAAATATCATGGAGGAGTAGAAAAAGAAAGAGTACAAGAAGAAAACAAAGATGCAATTGAAAAAGGAATAGATAATGTATTTAGGCATATAGATAATTTGAAAAATAAATTTGGACTAAATGTTATTGTGGCTTTAAATCACTATGTGCAAGATAAAGAAGAAGAAATCGTACTAGTACAACAAAAAATCAAAGAAAAAGGTGTTGATTGTTGTTTAGTAGAAGGATGGGCAAAAGGCGGAGATGGTGCTACAGATATTGCTCAAAAGATAGTAGACTTAGTAAATGTAAAAGAAAATTTTCAATATATGTATGAATTAGAAGATTCAATAGAAACAAAAATAGAAAAAGTAGCAACTAAAATTTATGGAGCTAAAGAAGTTATTTACGAAGAAAAAGCAAAAGAGCAAATTCGTCAAATAGAAGAATTAGGATATGGAAAATTGCCAGTATGTATTGCCAAAACACAGTATTCTTTTTCAGATGACCCTAAAAACTTAGAATGTAAAGGAGATTATCCAATTACTATTAGAGAAATAGATTTAAAAGCAGGTGCTGGTTTTGTGGTAGCTTTAGCCGGAAAGATTTTTACAATGCCAGGACTTCCTAAAGTTCCAGCTGCTGAAATGATTGATATAGATGAAAAAGGAGAAATTAAAGGGATTTTTTAAAAAAGAAACCAAACTCTTGTTTTTAAACTCTAAATATAGTATAATAGACCCATAAGATATCATTAAAATAAAAGTAATGTCTTAAGGGGGAAAAAAATGAATGATAAAATAATCATAAAAGGTGCAAAAGAACACAATTTAAAAAATATAAATTTAGAAATACCAAGAGATAAATTAGTTGTTATCACAGGACTATCTGGATCTGGAAAATCAAGTTTAGCATTTGACACTTTATATGCAGAAGGGCAAAGAAGATATGTAGAAAGTTTATCGTCTTATGCAAGACAATTTTTAGGGTTAATGGAAAAACCAGAAGTAGAAAGTATAGAAGGATTATCACCAGCTATTTCTATTGACCAAAAAACTACTTCTAAAAATCCACGTTCTACAGTAGGAACAGTAACAGAAATTTATGATTACATTCGTTTATTATATGCAAGAATAGGAGTACCTTATTGCCCTAATTGTCACAAAAAAATAGAGAAACAGACTCTTGACCAAATTGTAGATAATATCATGGAATTACCAGAAGGAACTAAAATTCAGGTATTAGCTCCAGTGGTAAGAGGTCGTAAAGGAGAATTTGTAAAACAATTAGAAGAATATCAAAAACAAGGTTTTGTAAGAGCTAGAATAGATGGAGAATTATATGAACTTTCAGATGATATAGTATTAGATAGAAAGAAAAAACACAATATTGAATTAATTGTAGATAGGTTAGTAATAAAGCCAGATATTATTAGTAGACTAACAGAATCAGTAGAAATAGCTTTAAAAAATGCAGAAAAACTAGTATTAATAGATATTGTAGGAAAAGAAGAAAAACTATATAGTTGTAATTATGCATGTCCAGATTGTGGATTTAGTTTTCCAGAATTAACACCTAGAATGTTTTCTTTTAATAATCCTTTTGGTGCATGTCCAACTTGTACAGGAATAGGATATTTAATGAAAATGGATGAAGATTTAATTATTCCTGATAAAAACAAGACTTTATATGATGGAGTAAAAGCATTTGGTGCTAGTACCATGAAAAAAGGAGATACCATGGCAAAAATGTATTTTGAAAGCATTGCAAAACACTATGGTGTCGAAATAAAAAATAAGAAAATAAAAGATTTGCCACGTTGGTTTTTAGAAAAAATCTTGTATGGTACAGGAGAAGAAGAAATTGATTTTGAATATAGTTCTTATGCTGGAATTAGAAAATTTACAGCACCTTTTGAAGGAGTTCTGCCAACTTTAGATAGAAGATATCATGAAACAAAATCACAAGGAATGCGTGATTTTTATGAAATGTATATGAGTAATTCTCCTTGCTATACTTGTAATGGAGCAAGACTAAAAACTGAAATTTTATCTATTAAAGTAGGAGAAAAAAATATTAATGAATTAACAGATATGTCTATTGGCAAAATTAAAGAATATTTAAATAATTTAAAATTAAATGAAACAGAAAAAATGATTTCAGAATTAATTTTAAAAGAGATAGATAAAAGATTACAGTTTTTAATAGATGTAGGATTAGAATACTTAACTTTATCTAGAAATGCTGGTACTTTATCTGGAGGTGAAGCACAAAGAATTCGTTTAGCAACTCAAATTGGTTCTGGTCTAACAGGTGTATTATATATATTAGATGAACCAAGTATTGGATTACATCAAAGAGATAATGATAAACTATTAGCAACATTAAAAAAATTAAGAGATTTAGGAAATACCCTTTTAGTAGTAGAACATGATGAAGATACAATGTATGCTGCTGACCAAATTATTGATATAGGACCAGGTGCAGGAACACATGGAGGACAAGTAATGGCACAAGGTACAGCAGAAGAAGTAAAACAAGTAGAAGAATCGATTACAGGACAATATTTAAGTAGAAGAAAAAGAATTTTAGTACCTAAAAAAAGAAGAAAGCATTTAAAATCTAAAGCGATTGAAGTACAAGGAGCAACAGAAAACAATTTGAAAAATATTAGTGTCCAATTTCCTTTAGGAGTGTTTACTTGTGTAACTGGTGTTTCAGGTTCTGGTAAATCTACATTAGTTAATGAGGTATTATATAAAACAATAGCAAAAGAATTAAATGGTTCTAATGAAAAACCAGGAAAATGCAAAGGAGTAAAAGGATTACAAAATATTGATAAAATTATTAATATAGACCAATCTCCAATAGGTAGAACACCACGTTCTAACCCAGCTACTTATACAGGGGTATTTGATTTAATTAGAGATATTTTTGCAGAAACAGAAGAAGCAAAATTAAGAGGATATGCAAAAGGAAGATTTAGTTTTAATGTTGCAGGGGGAAGATGCGAAAGCTGTAATGGTGATGGTGTTCATAAAATTGAAATGCATTTTTTGCCAGATATTTATGTGCCTTGTGAGGTATGTAAGGGAAAAAGATATAATAGAGAAACTTTAGAAGTGAAATATAAAGGAAAAAATATCGCAGATGTTTTGGACATGACAGTAGAAGAAGCATTACAATTTTTTGATAAAATTCCTAAAATTAAACAAAAAATACAAACTTTATATGATGTAGGATTAAGCTATATAAAATTGGGACAACCATCTACTACTTTATCAGGAGGAGAAGCACAACGTGTGAAGTTAGCAACAGAGTTGTCAAAAAGAGCAACTGGTAAAACTCTATATATCTTAGATGAGCCAACTACAGGACTTCATATTGCAGATGTTCATAAATTAGTAGATATTTTACAAAGATTAGTAGATACAGGAAATACAATTATTGTAATAGAACACAATTTAGATTTAATAAAAACAGCAGACTATTTGATAGATTTGGGACCAGAAGGTGGAGATAATGGAGGAGAAGTAGTTGCTGTTGGTACTCCAGAACAAATTTGTAAAAATGAAAGAAGTTATACAGGAAAGTTTTTAAAGAAATATTTAGAAAACTAAAATAAGAAGTAATGGGCAATACCATTACTTTTTTTGAATAGTAAATGAAAAAATGGAAAATACTATAAAACAAAGGAGTTGATTGCATGTACAATTTTAGAACAGACTTAGCATCAGAAAGAAGAGATATCTATCAAAAAGCTAATAATTTAGAGCAAATAGAAGGTATCGAAGCTACAAAAGAAGATATAGATGAAAACATAAAAGTAGAAAGAGTAAAAATTACAAATGAAAATGGCGAAAAAGCAATCGGAAAACCAATGGGAGATTATATAACTATAGATATTCAAAAATTAAAAATTGCACAAGAAGAAGAATTAGAAAAAGCAGGTGAAATATTAGCAAATGAATTAAAAACAATTGTTGCAAAACATGTAAATAGTCAAGGTGAGATTTTAGTAGTAGGTTTAGGAAATAGTTATGTAACACCTGATAGTTTAGGTCCTAAAGTAACAAATGAAATAGAAGTAACAAGGCATATTATTAATTATTTACCACAGTATGTAGAAGAAGGAACTAGAATGGTTAGTGCTATTGCACCAGGAGTTTTAGGTACAACAGGAATCGAGACTGCTGAAATATTAAAAGGAATTGTAGATAATATTCATCCTAAATTAGTGATTGTAATTGATGCTTTGGCTTCAAGGAGTATTGAGAGAATTAGTAGTACAGTACAGTTATCTGATACAGGAATTGTACCAGGAGCTGGAGTTGGGAATACAAGAAATGAAATTAGTCAAAAAACTTTAGGAATTCCAGTAGTAGCAATAGGAATTCCAACAGTTGTGGAAACAGCAGTATTAGTAAATGATTGTTTAGATTTATTTATTACTAAATTACAAGAAGAAGCTAAGTCAAATGATTATTTGAATCAATTAAAACAAGAGGATAATTATGAGGAAATTAAGGAGGCTTTAGTTCCGAAAGATTATAATTTAATTGTAACGCCAAAGGAGATTGATGTTCTAATTGAAAATATGACTCAAGTTGTGGCTACAGGAATTAATAGGGCGATGTAAACTAACGACATATAAATATAAAAAATTTCTTGCTTTTCTAAAGATATATTTATATAATGGAAATATAAAAAGGAAAAGGATAGGAAGAAAAAATGAAAAAGGAAAAGAAAAAATCTAATCAAGAAATAGGAGAAGGAATAGAGGAATTACTAACTAGATTAAGAAACGAAAAGGGATGGAGTTATGCAGAAGTTCTACAGCATTTGGAAGATAAAACATTAACAGAAAAAGATATAAAAAAATGGGAAATTGGTTTGAAATATCCAGATTTAGACATGATTTATCAATTATCTGGTATTTATCAAATTCCAAGTAAAGAATTTGTAGAGGCTAAGAATAATAGTTATTCAAAAGGAATGTTATCTATTAATATGATTACCATAAAATGGATTTGTTATTTTTTAAATGTTTCTCTAAAAGTAGGAGCAGTTATATTAGTTTTATTATATGTATTTTTATTCGCTTTTAGCTTATACTTTTTTACAATGATGGCTTCTCAAGTAAAAAGAGCTTATTAAAAAATATTATAAAATAGAAAAAAATGTTGCAAAATCATATTTATTAAGATATAATCCAAGTATAATATAAAGAGAAATGAGGGATTAACATGGAAAAAGAAGAAAAGAAAGAAATGAAAAAAGAGGAAGTAAAAGAACAACCAGCAAAAAAAGAAGAGGTAAAACAAGAAACAACTAAAAAAGAAGAAAAAAAACCAATAGAAAAGAAAACAGAAACTGCAAAAACGCAAAGTAAAAAAACAGAACCTAAGAAAGAAGAAAAGAAAACAAAAACAAAAAGTATATGGGGAATTGTAGTAGGAATTATTCTAATCATAGCATTGGTAATTGGAATTGTTTGTACAATTGCATTACAAGATAACCCTACTAGCAGTATCAATGGTATGTTAAACGCATTAAAAGCAGGAGATTTTGCAAAAGTAGAAGAATTTATTAATTATCAAGAAGTAATTCAAGATTCTGAATTTTTAGCAAGTCAAAATATTGATGTAGAAACACAAAAATTATTTTTCGATAGACTAGGATGGAAAATAAATGAAGTAAAAAAAGATGGAAATCAAGCAACTGCACAAGTAGAAATAACAAATAAAGATTATAAAGTCATTATTTCAAATTATATGCAAAAAGCTTTAAAAGCAGCATTTGGTGGAGAAACTATGACAGACCAAGAGATGGAAAACTATTTGATAGAAGAATTAAAAAATCAAGAAATACAAACAGCAACATCTACTGTAACAATGCAATTAGAAAAAGTAGATGGAGAGTGGAAAATTATTGCAAATGATAATTTAATTAATGGTTTAATGCCAGGATTACAAGAAGCAATAAATACATTAAATAATACAAATATATCTGAATAAATTAAAAAATAAGGAGAAAGCATTTGAGATGTTTTCTCCTTATTTTTTAGAAGTAATATTTTGTTTTGTTTTATAAATTTTACAAATATGACAATCAGGACATAAAATAGTCTTATTTTCAAATACTAATTGTAAGGTATGAATAAATTCATCTAGATAACCACCTACAAGATGAATGTATATTTTTTGAGGTAATAGATTTAATAGTGTATTGAGGATATAATCATTATTAGAAAAACTGATATCACTTAAATATTTAGCTTTAAATATTTCATCTGTTAAAGGAATTATTTCTTTATTTTCATCTAAAAGAATAGATTCCGCAGGTGAGTAAATAAGATGGACTAAGTTACAATCAGAAGATTGTGAATTAATATATAGTTTTAATAAAGAGATAAATTCTAAATATTCTTTTTCTAATAAAAAACTATTAACAGCTTCATTTACAAGGTTATCTAAAATAGTTATATAATTTTTTATTCTAAAATTAATAAATCCAGGTAATATAATAGACTTATTTTGAGTCAAGTAGCAATAAAAATTTTCGTATAAGCAATTTAATTTTTGGTCAAGTAGAGTAGTGAAATTTTCGGCAGTAATATCATAACAAATTTCTAATATTTTTTTTCTTTCTATAGCATCAAAATAAAAGTAATTTTGTAAAATAAGTTTTTTTAATATTTCATCTTCTACTTCGTCTATAATTAATAAAGAAAGAAGAGAACTCATTTTAGAATAAAAAAAAGGTAAATCTTTTCCAGTATAATGAATAATAATATTTTTGTAATGTTTAAACTGATTTTGACAAAAGCAAATATCAGGTATATTGATTGTTTTAAGTTCTTGAATTAGATATTCTAGTGAATTAGAGTTGTTTGTTTTTATACACAATGACTTCATAAAAGAAAAATCCCCTTTCTAATAAAACTAGTATCTACGAAATATTCAAAACTTATACACTATCATATTCTATTTTATCAAAAAGGTGAAAGAAAAGCTTGTTATATATGTTTTATAACAAGCTTAAAATAAAGTTATTGATAAATGTGATAATCGATATCAGGAAATACACAATCTTTTTTTGAAATATCTTTTAAAAAGATTTCATCAATTTGATTTTCTTTTATTTGATAATATAATTTAGTAAATCTTCCAATATGGTCTTTAATACGTTTTTTTGCATAATCTACCATAGTTCCGTTTGTAATAATGAATAACCAATCACTACTTTGTGCTAATAATAATTCTCTTGCACATTGGTTTAAAGCTTTTTTCTTTAATCCTTTTGCATCTGGATATAGATTAGCTAATTCACACATTCTATCACCAGCTACATGTAAATGTCTATGAACGTAATCATTAGTAGGGTTTAGCCAAACTTCACTATATCCATTTGCTCCCCAACTAGAACGACATGGAGAAGCTATTTGAATATTAGGATATCTATCAATATATTCAGATGGTGTAATTAATTCAAAATTACAATCATCATAATATATTTTCTTAAATAAAATGTATAACCAGTAAGGTCCTTCATACCACCAATGTCCATATAATTCGGCATCATAAGGGCAAAGAATAATAGGTGGAGTTTCCATATATTGTGATAAGTTATTAATTTGTGCAGTACGACAATCTAAGAAATGACCTGCTTGTCTTTCAGCAGAATCTTTTGCCCATTGCAGATTATAATAATCTTTAAATTCTGTTTTCCCAGTAATTCGATAATATTTAATACCAGTATGTACTCTAACACCATTATGAGCAATATATGGTTTAATATAATCATAATCTGCATCATATCCAATATCACGATAAAATTCACGATAATTAAAATCTCCAGGGTATCCATTAATCGAACTCCATACTTGTCTAGAGGATTCGATATCACGACCAAATGCAATAACACCTTCTGGTGATACAATAGGAGCAAAAGTTCCGTATATTGGTGTTGGGTCAGCATATAGAATTCCATGAGATTCTGTAATAATGTAATCTATGCCAAATTCTTTCAAATATTTATCTGCTTCTGGAACATAGCCACATTCAGGAAGCCATATTCCACGAGGTTTTTTTCCAAAATATTTTTCATAAGTTTGAACACCAACAGCAATTTGTGCTTTTACTGTTTTTTCATTTACATATAAAATTGGGAAATAACCATGTGTTGCTCCACAAGTGATGATTTCTAGAACTCCAATATCTTGAAAGTGCTTGAAGGCTTCAATTAAATTACAATGATATACATCTTTAAATAAATGTAAGTCATTAGAATATCTTTCAAAATAATAATGAGAAAGTTTATTTAATCTTTCATCACCAGCAGTTCTTTTGATTTCTTTTTCAGAAAGTTCAATTAATTTTTTTAGATATTTGATATATTTTCTTTGTAATAATTTATTATCTAACATAGATAATAAAGGAGGAGTCATAGACATGGTAATTCTAAAATTAACTCCTTCTTCTACTAATTTTTGAAAATTGGTTAGTAATGGGATGTAAGTTTCAGAAATTGCTTCATATAGCCAAGATTCTTCTAAATAATCATCACTTTCAGGATGGTGGATAAAAGGTAAATGAGCATGTAGTACAAAACTTACATATCCTTTTTTTTCTTGCATTGATAATTCTCCTTTGTTTATTTGAATTTAGAGGAAAGACTTCCGTGAAGAAGGATTTCCAGAAGAAGGGTTTGATAAATCATAAATTTCTTCTATATTTTCATCTTGATAAATAGCTTTATATAAATCATAAATATTATATATTTTTCCCATATTTCGGATAAAGGAAAGAGAATTGGTTGATTTGGCAGTTTGTTCTCCTGTTTTTACATTTTTAAAATAAACCATTTTTTGTTCTTTATTAAATAAAATATGGTCATTTGGTGATTCTATTTTGTTGGACATAGTAATATAAATATAATCAGTATTTAGTTTTTCTGTTTTTATAATAGGTTTTCTTCCAAGTTCAATTCTATAATCACATTTACTATCTGCTACATGAAGATACCAACTGTTGGCAAAATCATTAATTTCTACTTCGAAAGAATATCCTAATGTATCATTATAGATTTTTAAAATTGGTTTTGTAGTTTCAAAAAAGTCTTCTCCATATTGTTCTTTATATTGTTCTCGAACTTTATCAGAAATGTCCCAATAAATAAATAATGTTTTTGGAGTTTGAGCTAATACTTTAACAACAGTTTCATTATAGCGATAAGGCAAATCGTAATATTCCACTATTTCTACTTTTTTCTTTTTAGGAGTAGTTGCTTTTTTAGAGGATTTTGCCTTTTTTAAATTGGTTTTAGAAGTAGCTACTTTTTTAGTTGTTTTCTTTTTTTCAGTTGCTTTAGAAATATTTGCTTTTTTAGAGGCTTTTGAAGTTGCTTTTTTTGTAGTAGTCTTAGAGGTTGCTTCTTTTTTGGAGGCAACTTTTTTAGGAGTCTTTGCAGACTCTTTTTTAGTGGTTTGTTTTTTTGTCGTTTTTGGTTTTGTTTCTGTTTCTTTTTCTATTTGTTCTTTTGTTTTTCTTGGCATTAGATATCCTCCTATGTAATCTCTTTTATTCTTTTTCTATCTTATACTAAATTGCAAATAAATTCAAGAGTAAATTTGCAATTTTACTAAAAGTTTGTTATATTTAATAAAGTTTGTCAATACGAGCTTATTAATCATTAAGAGGCATTAAGACATATAGAAAAAATTATTTATAAAGAAATAATAATTAACAAAAATAAAAATTTATAGAAAAAAGGAGGAGTTAATAATGAAAAGGACAAGAGTTGCAGGAATTATATTTATGAATAATGGAATTGCTTTGATGCATCGAAAAGATGTAAAAAAAAGAAGTGACTATCAAGAGTATTATACTTTCCCAGGAGGTGGCTTAGAAGAAGGTGAAACACCAGAAGAAGGAACTATAAGGGAAATAGAAGAAGAATTTGGTATTCAGGTTAAAATAGTAAAGAAATTGTATGAAATGCAATCTGAAAAATTTGAACAATTAGAAATATTTTATCTTTGTGAATATTTAGATGGAGAATTTGGAACAGGTGATGGACCAGAATTTAATCAAGACCCAAAGTATATAGATAGTGGAAAATATATTCCAGAAATTGTTCCAATAGAAAAAGTAAAAGATATTTTGTTATTGCCTTTAGAGATAAAAGAAAAATTAATAGAAGATATTAATTCTGGAAAAATATAGAAAGTTTCGAGCTTGTTTGGATTAGCATGTTAAAAATTATGTAAAAAGAAGTTCAATAAAAAATTAAAAGAACATTGTAAAAAAATTTCCCTAAAATATAATTTTTTTGTGTAAAAAATATAAAAGAGAGAAGGGAAAACAATGAGAAAAAAAGAAAGTGGAATCACATTAATATCATTAATAACCATTATCATGGCAGAAAAACTAACAAAAGGTAACTGAAATTAAATTCAAGTAAATAATGAAAAATAGGAAAAAACACTTGAAAAAACTGGAAAAATATAGTAAAATGCAAATGTATACAAAAAGTATTACATCTGCATTTTTTTATTGTCTTAGATAATAAGATTCTGGAACACCGATTGCAATATTTGATTACTATGTCGATTCGGGTTCTTATTTCAAAATTTCAAATCAAAATTCAATCCCAAAAATTAAAAAATAAATAATAAAAGAAGGTGAGAAGAATAAAAAATATATATTTACTATAAAATAAATATTGACATATTAAACAAAATGAAATATAATGGAGGTGCCAAAAATATACAAATTTACTTATACAGATTATATCATTTATCAACAAATAAGAAAATTAGGATTAAATGATGTAAATGAGAGTTATCATTATGGACAAAATAAAATAAATCAATATCATGACAAAATATTCAAAGATTTATTTACAAACAAAAAAGAAACAGCATTATTTATCAACAAATATTTAGGATTAAAAGGAACAAAAAATGAAATAAAAGAAAAAGATTTGCAAAAATGTGATACAGAATACATAACAAAAGAGAAAGAAAAACTAGAATCAGATATTTTATACAAATTAAAAGAAAAAGAAATATACTTCTTAATAGAACATCAAAGTACAGTAGATTTTTCAATGGCAGAAAGAATATTAGAATATTGTGTAGAAGTTATTAGAAAAATAAAAAAAGAAAGAGTTATAAATTATCAAAAAGAGGATATGCCAGGAATTTATCCAATTGTACTATATACAGGGAAAAGAAAATGGACAGCCAAAACAGAACTAATACAAATGCAAAGAAACTATTATGGTATAGAAAAAAGGTTAAATTGTAGTTATTTATTAGTAGACATCAATAAACATACAAAAGAAGAGTTAATCAAAGAAAGAAGTAGTATAGCAAAAGCAATGCTAATGGAAAAAGTCCAAAACAAAAAAGAATTAATAGAAGTACTAGAAAAAGTAGTAAAAGAAGAATTAACAAAAGAAGAAAAAGAATTTATAACAGATATCATAACGAACATAGCAAAAGAAGAAATAGGAGAAGAAAAAGGAAAAGAACTAGGAGAAAAAATAATAGGAAAAAGGGAGGAAAGTAATATGGTAATGGAAAATTTAAGAAGGATTATAAGAGAAGATAGAGAAGAAGCAAAACGAGAAGGAAGAGAAGAAGGAATCAATCAAGGAATTAATCAAGGAATTAATCAAGCCATCAAACAAGTAGTAAAAAGAATGTTAAAAAACAAAATGAAAGACGAAACTATACAAATGATGACAGACATTAATGATAGTGAACTAGAAAAAATAAAGGAAGAAATAAAAAGGGAATATCCTGCATAAGTTACATAAAACCAAAAAACAAAAAAATGATTGACAATGATAGAACTGTATGATATAATAAGAAACTGTAATCCGCTTAGTCAAGGTTCCCAAATACTAATCAAAATTAGTTACCTTTTTTAAGGATTAGCGAGTATACAAATAAGGAGGTGCATTTTAGATGTACGCAATCATTGAAAGTTGTGGAAAACAATACAAAGTAGCAGAAGGAGATGTTGTATTTTTTGAAAAACTAGATGCAGAAGAAGGTAAAAAAGTTACATTTGATAATGTTATCTTAGTTTCAGAAGAAGGAAAAGTACAAGTTGGAAATCCTTATGTGAAAGGTGTAAAAGTAGAAGGAAAAGTAGTTTCTCATGGTAAAGCTAAAAAAATCATTGTTTTCAAAATGAAACCTAAAAAGAACTATAGAAGAAAACAAGGACATAGACAACCATATACAAAAGTAGAAATTACAGCTATCAAAACAACAGCAAAAAAAGCTGAAACAACTAAAAAAGCAGAAACTACTGAAAAAGTAGGAGCATAATTTTTAGAATAATATGAAATGAGATAAAAACGAAACCGAAGGGAGTGAGAAAGCATGGCTCATAAAAAAGGTCAAGGTAGTAGCCATAACGGTAGAGAGAGTGAATCTAAACGTTTAGGAGTCAAAAGAGCTGATGGACAATTTGTTCTTGCAGGAAATATTTTAGTAAGACAAAGAGGAACTAAAATGCATCCTGGAACTAATGTTGGTAAAGGAAGCGACGATACACTTTATGCATTAGTAGACGGAACTGTTAAATTTGAAAGAAAAGGTAAGGATAAAAAACAAGTAAGTGTTTATCCAGTAAGTAATTCATAAAAAAGAAAGAAGAAGTGAATAAAAATTTGCTTCTTTTTTTTTGCCTACAAAAGTTTTTTAAATATTTTAAAAAAACCATTTACAATTAAAAGAAAATTGTATAAAATATATTAAAAGTGTGAAAAAATGTCAAAAACAAAAGAAAATGAGAGAAGAAAGGAAGTATATCAATGAAAATATTGATGTTAACATGGGAATATCCACCAAGAGTAGTAGGGGGAATAGCAAAAGTAGTATATGATTTATCAAGAACACTAATAAAAGATGGGCATGATGTAACAGTAGTAACTTATAAGGAAGGAGATGTTCCTTATTTTGAAGATGATAAAGGAGTAAAGGTATATAGAGTAGATAACTACATGATAAATCCTAACAATTTTATTGATTGGATAATGCAATTAAACTTTAATTTAGTAGCCAAAGCAAATGAAATTATGGAAGAACAAGGAAAATTTGATGTTATTCATGCACATGATTGGTTAGTAGCATATGCTGCCAAAACCTTGAAAAATTCTTATAATATTCCAATTGTTTCTACAATTCACGCAACAGAAGCCGGAAGAAATAGTGGAATTCATGATGAACAACAAAGATATATTAATGATACAGAATGGATGTTAACCTATGAATCATCAGAAGTCATTGTAAATAGTAATTATATGAAAGGAGAACTACAAAGACTATTTGGATTGCCTTATGAAAAAATCAATGTAGTACCTAATGGAGTAAATTTAAGTTTATTCAATGGAATTGAAAGAGATTATAATTTTAGAAGAAAATATGCCATGGATAATGAAAAAATTATATTATTTATGGGAAGATTAGTATATGAAAAAGGAGTACAACATTTAATTGCTGCAATGCCTAAAATTTTAAATGGATATCATGATAGTAAGCTAGTTATTTGTGGAAAAGGTGCTATGTTAGATGAATTAAGAGCACAAGCTAATGCAATGGGAATTGGAAATAAAGTATATTTTGCAGGATATATGAATGGAAAAGATGTACAAAGAATGTATAAAGCAGCAGATATTGCAGTATTTCCTAGTACATATGAACCATTTGGAATTGTAGCATTAGAGGCAATGTTATCAGAAAATCCAGTAGTAGTATCTGATATTGGGGGATTAAATGAAATTGTACAACATAGAGAAAATGGAATGAAAAGTTATGCAGGAAATGCAAATTCAATTGCAGATTCTATTTTAGAATTATTATATGACCATAAATTATGTGCAGATATTACAAAGAAAGCAAAAAATAAAGTAAGAAACGAATATAATTGGAACAAAATAGCACAAGATACACACTTTACATATCAAAAAGCAATTTGTCAATCAATGGCAGAAAAACAAAAAAGAGAACTTGAACAAGAAAGAGCTAAGAAAACAAAAAAAGCCAAAAACGGAGAAAACGAAATTACAAATCTACTTAGCTTTAGAAAACGTCAAGCTTATGCTTAGTATAAATACTGTTAGACATTTTATTCAAATTAGAGTAAGGCTCTTAATGTGGATAAAATGTCTATTTTTTGTGATTTTGAAACTTTTTTCATAAAAAATCTCACTAATAAAGTGAAAGGGGTTAACAAATGGAAAAAAAGAATATTACCAAAGAATTTGAGAAAATTTATCAAAAGACTTATTATCAGATATTAAAATATATTATTTGTAAATG
Source organism: uncultured Clostridia bacterium (assembly GCA_944389395.1). Taxonomy (GTDB): domain Bacteria; phylum Bacillota; class Clostridia; order TANB77; family CAG-508; genus CAG-269. The sequence goes on from CALXME010000017.1 coordinate 19,765, forward strand.
TCATCATTTAGAAGATGTCAATGATTTAGTACAAGATAGCTATGTAGAATTATATAAAAGAATGCAAAAACAAAATAATAACATTGAAAATGTAGAAGCATATCTTATCGGAATAGTGAATAATTTAATGAAAAAATATTATGAAAAAGAAAATAAAATTACAGTATATCCTTTTATAGAAGAAAAAGAAGAAAATGTGATAGATTGGAAAATTGACTTAGAAAGAGATATAGTAACAAAAGAAAATGTTGTTCAAGTGTGGAAATATTTGAAAAATAAAGATATAACTATAGCAAAAATATTTTATTTGCATTATACAATGGATATGAAGATAATAGATATTTCTAAAGCTTTAGAAATAGGAGAATCTAATGTGAAAAATTATTTATATAGAACATTAAAAGAATTGAAAAATGTTTTTGGAAAGGAGGGAGATGATATTGGAGAGAAATTTTAAAGAATATACAAAAGAACAATTTAGTAAAGAAAAAAATTACAATGCCATTTTACAAAAAGTGAAAGGAAGTGGTGTTATGAAAAAGAAAAAAATATTAAGTATTGCTGCTGTCCTATTAGTTGTTGTAATAGTTGGTGCTATGGCTCCTAACATTTATGCAAATATCAAATGGAACATTGAATTCAAAGAATACCAAAACAGAAAGGTAGATTATGGATTAGCATCTATTAATACAGCAGTAGATGAATACGAAACCAATATTGATATGGATTATATTTATCAAGATGAAATTGGTGTAAAATTAGAAGGAATGTTGATAACAGATGACTTTTTTAAAATGAATATAGGAATTAAGTTGCCAGAAGAAATGGAAGTAGAAACAGATACTTTTAGCTATGGTTATGCAGTATATGACGAGAATAATAATATATATGGTGTTTTTGAAAGATTAAAAATGGGAAAGGAGTCAGCTCTTACATATTGGAAAAAATTATACAAAGAATTAGGTGTTAAATATGATAAAAAAGATGTCTTTTCAATACAATATCAAGACTCTTGTCAAGGTGCTTCTGTCACTACTTCGGAAAAAGGATATCTTAGTACAACAGCTTCTATGACTTCAAATAGAGGATTTCCAAAAAGCAAAAAGCTTTATGTAAGAATTTTTGATATCGGTTATACATTATATAATTTTTCTCAGGAAGAGAAAAAACTGTTATCAGTAGATGAAAGAACTATTTCAGATGGAGAATGGCTCTTAGAGGTAAATGTACCAGAAGAATTTTATCAAAGAGAAATGATAGAATTAAAAATGACACAACAAATAGAAGGGGTAGAATTAACAAAAGCAGAAGTAACAGAAACAGGATTATCTGTAAAAGTAAAACATGAAGATATGATGAAAATTATAGAAGAGGGAATGAACCAACCTACAGAAGAATTTGATGAAGCTGTTCACAATGCCATTCATATAGAAGATGAATCTGGTAATAAATATTATAATTTTGGATTAGGAACAACAGAAAATCAAGGAGAAGTAAAGATGAAATTTGCTCTTAATAAAGAACAAGTAGAAAAGAACACATATTATATCTGTACTCATGTAAGAGGAGAAGATAAAAAAGTTAAATTAGAAATAAAATAGTATTTGTTATTACAAAAATACAATATGCTAATAATAAAAAACTTGATATATAGCTATTTTTAATCAAAAGCAATCTTGGGACATAACGAATCGGGTATTGATTTTTAAATAGCTATATATCAAGTTTTTAAATATAATATAAAAGGTTTATTAATTATAAGATATTAAACTTTTTAAAAAAATTTTTTAAATTCTACAAATTTAGCAAAAAAATGGTGTATAATAGGTATGTAAAAAGAAGATAAATAAATTTGAAAGGAATTAAAAAAATGCCAGAATTCAAATCAGGATTTGTAACATTAATAGGAAGAACAAATGTAGGAAAATCTACTTTATTAAATTTATTAGTAGGAGAAAAAGTAGCTGCAATTGCAAATAAGGTGCAAACTACAAGGACTGCAATTAAAGGAATTGTCAATAGAGAAAATTCGCAAATTATTTTTATTGATACACCAGGAATTCATAAACCAAAACATAAATTAAATGAAACTATGGTAGAAACATCATTTGCAAGTATCGCAGATTGTGATATAGTAATGTTTTTAATAGAAGCTACAAGTACTGAAATTGGCAGAGGAGATGCCAAAATTTTAGAAAAATTAAAAGAAATCAAAAAGAAAACAATTTTAATTATCAATAAAATCGATTTAGTACCAAAAGAAACTCTATTAAGACTAATAGATTTATATCAAAAAGAATATCCATTTGAAGCGGTAATACCAATTTCTGCAACAGAAGAAAAATATAAAGAAATTATATTAGACGAAATAGAAAAGAACTTAAAACCAGGTCCTGCATATTATGATATAGAGGAATATACAGACCAAACTTTAAGACAGTTAGCAGAAGAAACCATAAGAGAAAAAGCTTTAAAATTACTACAAGATGAGGTGCCACATGGAATATTAGTGCAAGTAGAAAAAATGAAACAGAGAAAAAACAAGAATCAAGAAGATATTTATGATATAGAAGCTACAATTTATTGCCTTAGAGATTCTCATAAAGGGATTATTATCGGAAAAAATGGGGAAATGTTAAAAAAAATTGGAAGAGCAGCAAGAATTGAAATGGAGCAAAATTTTGGTGTAAAAGTTAATTTGAAAACATGGGTAAAAGTAAAAGAAGATTGGTTGGATAATGACTCTATTGTAAATCAATTTAAATTAAAATAGAAAAATGATAGTATAAAATTTTCATTTTTGCAAAAGATAAAATTAAAGGTAAAACTTTAAACAAGGAGAGTGAGCTTATGATTAAAAAAATAGCATGGGATACCTTTAAAAATACAGGTGATATTAATGCATTTTTAGAATTTAAACAAATTGAAATGATTGAAAATCAAATAAAACAGGGGCAAAATATAGAAACACTAGAATTGGACAAATTACAGGAAAAAATAAAGGGTGAATAAAAGTAATGGCAAATGTAAAAATGAATGGAATTATATTAGCAGAAAATAATATGGGAGATTTTGACAAAATGCTAACAATGTTAACTCCTGGAGTTCGGAAAAATTTCCTGTGTTGCAAAAGGTGCTAGGAGGCCTAAAAGTGCACTCCTAGCTGGCACACAACTATTTTGTTTTGGAGAATATTTAATGTATAAAGGAACTGAAACTTATCATATTAATTCTGTAGAAACAATAGAGGTATTTTACAACATTAGAACAGACTTAGATAAATTAAAATATGCAATACATATTAATAAAATAATTCAAGATGTGACACATGAAAATCAAAATTGTTATAAAATATTACAATTATTTTTAAATACATTATATGTTATATCTGAAACACAAAAGGATTTAGATTTTATACTAAGTGTTTTTAAAATGAGATTATTATGCATATTAGGATTTGTACCTAATATACAAAAATGTGTAAACTGTGGAGAAAATGAGAACTTAGTTACTTTTAGTATTAAAGATGATGGGATGAAATGTGAGGCTTGTAGCAAGCAAGATAAGTCTTGCATTGCAATGAATCAAAGTACACAAAGTGCGATTAAATACTGTGTAACAGCTCCTGCTAAAAAACTTTTTTCTTTTTCATTAAAAGAAGAAGCTTTAGAAGAGTTTAAATTAATTACAAAGCTGTATTTTAATCAAAAATTGGAAAAAGAATATAAAATAGAAAATCTTTTCTAAATTATTAAAAAGGTGGATATATTATCTATCTTTTTTTATTATGGAATAGTAGCAATCAGCAACATACTTATTACTAGATAATGAGTAATAATAATTGAAAAATAGTAGCACATATTTTCAAAAGATTTAAAAAAATGGTTGAAAAAAATAGAAATAGCATATATAATAAAAATATAGCATATAACAAAACATAGAAAGAAGAAGGGAGCGATTTTTATGAAAATAAAAATGACAGGGAAAGAACTAAAGATAACTGACGCAATGAACGATTATGTAGAAAAAAAATTAGACAGAATCGATAAATATTTTGAAGAAGCAGAAGCAGAAGTTACTTTAAGGACTGAAAAAAATGAACAAATTGCTGAAATTTATGTAGAAGCGAATGGAGAAAAATATAGAGCAGTAACAGAAGATAAAGATATGTATGCTTCTATTGATAAAGATATTGATATCTTAGAAGGACAAATTAGAAAAGCAAAAACAAAGAAAGAAAAAATGATGAAAGAAGCATCTTTGAAAACAATGGAAGTACAAAAAGATACTATTTCAGAAATAAGTAATGAAATTATTAAAACATCTTATTATGAAATTAAACCAATAACACCAGAAGATGCTGTTTTAAAATTACAAGAAAAACCATCTCATAATTTTTTAGTATTTATTAATATAGAAACTGGAAAGGTAAATGCAATACATAAATTAAAAGATGGTAAAAATTATGGCTTAGTAGAACCAGAAGCTTAAATAGGACTTTTATATAAATTATGGGTGGTAATAACTACCCAATTTTTATTATTTTGAATATTAGAGGTTTGATGTAGTAAAGTATTTAATAGTATTAATATTATTAAAGGAGAGATAGTATGAAAAATAAAATTATTATTGGATTAATTATTATAGAAATAATTGCTATAATCCTAATTGTAACATTTTACATAAACAATGTATATGTATATTCAGATGATTTTATTATATCAAAAGGATATAAGATATTTGGAAGTGACTATTGCACTAAAGACAATGATAGCCAACTGCATGAAGATTTAGAACATTCTATGTGGGCAGGAGCAGCTATTACTCCATACAAGTGCCAACTTTGTAATAAAAAATATGAACATAGTAACACAGCTGTACCTAAAATATGCTCTTCATGTGCAAATATAACAGGAAGATGTATGCAATGTGGAAAGTTAATAAATAAATAACATAAAAGCTTGGTTTTGTATACATTTTTCTATTTTTTTTTGAAAAATGTATTGACAAATATATTTCTAAATATTATAATACTAATTGTCGTTAAGATGACCAGTTTATTTATGCAGATGTGGCGGAACTGGTAGACGCACAGGACTTAAAATCCTGCGGTTGAATAAACCGTGCCGGTTCGATTCCGGCCATCTGCACCATTAGAACACCAAGTGTTTCGGAAGATTCAAACTTGGTGTTTTAATTTTAAAAATAGTCAAAGTTCTAACAAAAGTTCTAACACTTTTCCAAAATTAGAATTTTTATTAAGTTAGAAATGTATTTTTAGAAACAAGTTACCTAAAGTGCGAGTTTGGTAATTTGTTCTTTTTTTGTATCTAGTGCTAATTTGTTTTCAATCACATTTGCAGAAATTCTTTTATTTTCTACATCTGCATGAGCATATCTTAAAGTAGTTTGAAAATTTGAATGACCTAGCCATATTTGTATATCTTTTAATGGCACACCATTTCTTACAAGCAAAGTGCCACAACTATGTCTTAAATCGTGTAATCTAATATGTCGTAAATGATTATTATCTAATATTTTACTAAAAGTTTGAGTTACATATCCTGGTTTCATTAATTCTCCATTTTCCATTAAACAGATATAGTCCTTATAATCATTGCAATAAGTATTTCCATAAAAATTTTTATTTTCTTCATATTTATTTTTATATTTTTTTAATAAATCAGCAATAAAATCAAATAAAGGTAAAGTTCTATAACCAGCATCACTTTTGGTTCTTTCTTTGAATATAAATTGTGTAACACCATCAATTTTTCCTCTGCCGACAGTATGTCTAATTGTTAAAGTTTTATCTTTAAAGTCAATAGCATTCCATTTTATACCTATAACTTCTTCACGCCTTAGGCCATATACCCCAGCAATAATTACTGGTAGTTCGATAGGTGTAGTTTTTATTATTTCCATTAAATTTAATAATTCATCTTGAGTATAATAATCTGCGGTATATTCTTTTACTTTTATAGGCTCTAATTTAGTAGCAGGGTTACTATCAATAATCTCGGTAATAACTGCACTTTTTAAAGCTTTACTAATATTTGCCCTATAATGTTTTATAGTATTTCCTGAAAGTCCTTCGCTAAACAGTAAATCGAAAAAGTCTTGAATGTGTTTAGGTTTTAAATCAACTAATTTAATTTTCTTGGCTTTAAAGTATTTGTATAATCTACCTTTAATAACTTGCTCATAACCGATATAGGTTGTTTGTTCGACTTTTCCTTTTTGTTTTTCTAGCCATTCTAACATATAATCACAAAACAAAATATTTTTGTATTTATCATATATGTTTGGATCTCTTAATTGTATTTTTGACTTTTGTTCATATTCGATTTTAAATTGTTCTAATTTTTCTTCAGCCTTTTTCTTGTTTCCTTTTATAGTATAACCTGTAGGAATCCATTTTGGTTTTCTTTTTCCATAGTCATCATATAAATTCAAAACAGCATAATAAAGACCTTTCTTTTTTTGTAAGCTACCTGTTATCATTTTACTCCTTTCCGTTGTAACAGTTTAGATTTAACTTATCATTGATATTTTTTGTATTATACCATGATAACTAAAAAATTCCTACTGCTCTGTCATTATATATTTGATAACATTAACTTTAGGAATTTTATATTCTCTGCCAACTTTTTTACTTTTTATTTTCTTATCTCTTAACATACGATATGCAAGAGTGTTACTAATTCCACCTAACATTTTTCTCATTTGGTTGAGATTAACAATGTCTGGGTAGTCTGTAAACATTAAAGTGTAAGTTTCTCTCATATCAGCCATATTTGTACCTCCTCTCTCGTCACAATAAGCTTCAAAATAAAGTTCTTTTTAAGAACTTTTATCTTTTCGCTTTTGTTCCTCTTTTCCAAAACTTCGACTAAAGTCTGCTGTTTTTGGAATCCTTATATAAAAAAAGACCTATTCTACAATAGGACTAATTAAATACTATAACAATATTTTTTCTTATATTTCTGTGTTGGTATTTTTATATTCCTATTTATTGATTTAGGAACATCCCAACAAACATTTAATTTTCTATCTATAACTAGATTACCTTTTCTATTTGTGTGATAAGCATTTGGATTCCACTTTCTATATGCTAAATCACTCATTTCATAAGAAAAAGATAATTCTTTACTTGCTTCAATATGTTGTTGCTTTAAAAATTCATATAATTCTTTGTCAGTTTCATTTTGTCTTTTATTTCTAATCCATTCTCTTTTTGCAATTTTACGATTTTCTTTACTAATTTGTGTTCTATATGCTTTTTCTTGAATGTATCTTGTATCATTTTTTATTATTTTTGTGATATAAGATGGATTAACACCTATTTCTTTAGCAATAATAGATGGTTTTTCGTGTTCATTATAATATTTGTCGAGTATATAGTTCTTTGTATCTATAATAATCACAACCTTTCAAGGAATTTTGGTAAAATTTCTGTCTACATATTTTTTATACAGTTGTAGCACTTGACATTTTATAATAATTGGTGTAATATATTATTGTATTTCAACTATTAACATTTGACACTATTATAAAGTAATAATTGTAATATGTCAATATATTACAATAAAATTTTAAAAAAATTTTTAGGAGAATAAAATCATGGAATTTAATTTTAAAAGTAACAGTCCCTATTCGTATATAAGATATGGAGATTATAAAGCTAAATATAAAGGAAAAGAACAATATCTTGTGCCAAATCCAGAAGGTTTTATAAACATTAGAGATTTATACGATATGTTTAGCAAAATGGATCAAATTATTGTTGATTTATTAAATATGGGAAGGATATGTTCAGATTCAGATGACGAACATACAAAATTTACTTGTGCTTACCTTTTTGTTAAACAATACGGTTTATTAGGATTTATGGTTGAAGCACCAATTAACACGGATTTCATGCTAATGGATGAAATAACATTAAAAGAAAATAATTTTATTGATAAAAAATGTATAATGAAAACAAAAGACTATTTTGAATTATTCTTTCCATTTGCTACTAACGATGAGATGAGTTATACAATAACAGAAGGAAAAGTGGTCATTGAATCAACATCTGATTTACAAGGAATGCTACAGCAAACATCATTAAATAATCAATTAATATATTCTAATTTTTATTGTGAAAAGGTTGATTGGATTGTTGAATATGCAAAACAGATGTATAGTATTTTTAAAAAAGTCTTTGACAAACAAAATAATGATGTTCAAGAATTTAATATAGAAGAAGAGGTAAGTCAGTATTATTTTTCTGGTGTACCATATAAAATTAATATGTATGGAAAAACTCCTGAAATATGTTGGCAACCTAATTCTTTAAAACAAGCAATAGACATGGCTTTTGGATTTATGCTTTGCAGTGAGAAAAATCCTTTAAAGATATGCAAACATTGTGGTAAAGTTTTTTATGCTAAAAATCCTAAAGCTGAATATGATAGTAGCCAATGTAGAAATCAAGCAAATGTATATAAAAGTAGAAATAAAAATAAAGCTGAATAAAAATAATTATTGAATTATACAAAAAGCATTGTTTTTAATAGAAAATTAAAGTATAATAAATCCATCCTTTTCCAAAGGAAAACTTTGAGAAAGGAGGTGAACATCTTGAGTTCTTTCGATTTAATTTGGCGATTAATCGTTTTATTATTACTTAGTAATAGTAAAGATGATGAGAACCAAAATTCTCAAGATTAGTACAAACTAATCAAAGGCAGTCTGGTCAACTGCCTTTATTTTTTGCACAAAAAAAGAGATATGTGGTCAACATATCTCGCGAACATTTGAGTTCTTCGATTTATTCTCTTGCTTAAGCTAAATATAGTATACTATATTTTTTATTATATGTCAAATGTTTTTTGAATATTCATTTTTTTATTTATTAAAATAATTTCTATTTGAAGTATATCATAAAATAAGCAAAAATACTAGCATTTTACATAAAAATGTGATAAAATAGTAAGCAATTGCTAGTAAATACTAGTTTTAAATTTTTATACTCCTGTTTTACAGGTTAATATATAGACAGTTAAATAAAATAAATATTTTAAGGAGGAAGCTTTATGGAAGAAAAACTAAAAAATTCAATGAGATTTTATATGTTGGCCACACAGCTTAAGTATAAGATAAGAAGTGGTTGGGATAAATCACATTGGAATGTGAGTAAAGATCGGTTAGAAAGCATTGCGGAACATGTTTATGGGACTTGCATTTTAGCTTTAAGTATTGACTCTGAGTTTAAAACAAATTTAGACATCAATAAGGTTATAAAAATGCTGGTTCTTCATGAATTGGGAGAAGTTATTATTGGTGATATTACACCATTTGACAACATAACTCCTGAGGAAAAAATGATAAAAGAACATGAAGCAATGAGAGAAGTTGTTGGCGACTTGATTAATCAGAAGGAGTTTCTTTCATTACTATTTGAATTTGACGAAAAGAAGACCAAAGAAGCAATTTTTGCTCATCATTGTGATAAATTGGAAGCAGATATACAAGCTAAAATTTATCAAGATATGGGATGTCAGCATCCGTTAAATGAGCAAGAAGACAATGTAGTCTTCAGGAGTGATAAAGTTCAACAGATGGTAAAAGATGGAGCTCAAACTGCATTTGATATTTGGTACGAATGGGATAAATCATTGTACTATGATGACGAAGATTTTGCCAGACTTCTTGATTATGTGAGAACAATCAATACTCAAGAACTTTTAAAGTAACTCGTAAACTAATTAGTTAAGGAGGTATATATAATGGAAATGAAAACTTTAAATTTGGACTCGGTAAAGGAGATTCGGAATTTGACCAGAAGAAAGGACAGAAATTTTTTAAATTTTGTTGATGAACTTGAAAAGATCTTAAAAACTCAAAGGCCTGGAGAATGGTTTAAAAGACCAATAGATGTATGTGATGTAACTTTAGATGAAGTATGGGAACAAAAATTAGGTACTATTAAGTATCGTAAAACAATACATATATTTTCTTGTATGTATGTTCCTAACCAGGGAGTCGCAATAAGAGAACATGGGCATAATCAGCTTGTGCATAAAGATAACAATGGAGATATAAAGAAAACAAGAGAATTATATATTTTCTATGTACCTTCTTCATTAGTAGAAATGAAATTCTGTCGTAAGGATGAAACACATCAATTATGCAACAATTATGGTTGTCCGGTATATGTTATATCTGCAAAGGTAACAGGCAGAGGTTAAAGTTTTATCATTTGTATTATAAGGAATAAGAGGGTTAGTTTAGGCTAATTCTCTTATTCCTTATAATTCTAAATCCCATTCTTTTTCTCTTTTCTCATTTTCAATTTGTTTTACTGGATCAATAAAGGTATGAGTTTCTTCTTGAAAATTGTTAATTAATTCTTTTGATTCGCCAATACCAAATTTATGACAAATCCAATGTATAAATTTTTCGACAGTTTCATAGAATCTATCGATGATTTTGAGTAAATGATTATTTTCTTTTTCTAATGACTTAATTTTATTTTTATATTTGTATTCAATGTCAAATTCCTTATCTTGAAATTCTTGTTCTAATTCAGCTTTTCTATTATTATATTCAAAATCTAAATTATTACTTTTTCTTATATATTCATTTTCTAAATCTTTAACTTTATTATTTAATTTTTTATTATCAGAAATTATAGAATTTCTTTCTTTTTGGTATTTTTCAGTTTCATCAATGACTTTTGATTGTTTCGATAATTCTTTGTGCAAAGAAAGGTTATCTTTATATAATTCTTTAATTAACTCATCTTTAGGTTTTATAATTTCTTCTAATATTTTCTCATCTCTCTTTCGTGAGAATTTGCTAATATCGGTTATATCTGGAACTTCTGGTAATTCCAATTTTATTTCATTTAAAATTTTCTTAGTATTATCAAAATTTGTAATTTTTTTATATTCTTCTACAGTATAATGCTTTCTATTAGTATCTTCTACAAACATACCTCTTTCTAAATCAAAACCTTTTGATTTTACATGATTAAAATAAGCATCTTGTAATTTTCTGTAACTATCTCGACCTTTCCAAAAATCTCTTGCACAAATTTTATCAATGTTTTTTCCTTCTTTATCTTTTGTGTGAACAACAGGAACAAACATTAAGTGCATGTGTGGTGCTCCTTCATCTAAATGTACTACTGCAGATATTATATTTTTTTCTCCAAGATTTTTATAATTACAGATAAATTTATAACATTCATTAAAATACCTTTTTGTTTCTTCTTCTCCAATTCTATCAAAAAATGCTTGGTCAGATGTAAATATCATTTGGCACATAATTATACTATTACTTCTAAGATGTCCTTGTAAATTATTTTCTTTCATATATTTATCAAATTCTTTTGTGTATGTTAGTTCGTTTTTCTTAATATAATAATTCAAATGTGTTCTTGTTGGATCAATATCTTTATTAGTATGATTTTTTGCTTTTCTATCATTGTGAGTTCCTTTTCCATTTATCTCTGCTCGTGTTAATTTTTCATTTCTTACAATAGCATAACTCATATCTCCATGCACCTCCTTCTTCGCTCGAGATATTGTTTCAATGTCTAACACACTAGACAAACAAGTTTGTCCGTGTGGCAGGGTTTACTCAACCCCACACCCCAAAACCTAAAATTGCTTAATTGCATTTTTAGGTTTTCTTCATAAAAATTTGCTTATTGCAATTTTTATGAATGCGAGTAAAAAAATAAATTTTTTACTCACAACAAAAAAGCACTTATGCTTTTTTGTATTCACTTTAGCAACTACCAAGCAGAAACCAGAGGGAGAGAGCAAAGTAGAATTAGGTGTAATAATCCCATTGTTACAAATAGGATTATTACACCTATGTATGCTGAAACCGTCGGTCGTTCGCCTCGTTTCATAGGTAGTCTAGTAAGTAGCATTTGCTACTATAATTGCTGATACAGTTAAGTATCCTTGTTCATACTTGCCCAAACTTTTTACAATTACAAATCCATTTCAAGTTTTGCCACCGAATACTCTTTTATTATTGTGAGTCTGTGTTCTAAAATCTCACTCACGCACTTTGTATAATTAGACTGCTTATACAAATACGAATGAACTTTATAGCATCGGCTCATCACACCAAACACTTTTTAAGAGGTGTTGCATTTCTCTTTTG